>JANWZD010000016.1 GCA_025054935.1 Dehalococcoidia bacterium
GATGATGCGCCCGCGGGGGACGCCGCCGACCCCCAAGGCGAGGTCGAGGGAGAGGATGCCGGTGGGGATGACCTCGGTACTGACGCGCTGCAGTTCCCCAAGGCGCATGATGGCGCCTTTGCCGTACGCCTTCTCAATCTGCAACAGCGCCGCCTCCAGCGCGCGCGCGCGCTCCGCTGCCGGGTTCACAGTTTCAACGGGCATCGTCCCCTTCCTACCTTTATAGAACTCTTGTTCTATTCTACCGCTCGCCAGCCGAGGTGGCAAGGGGGAAGAGAGAAGAGGGCGCAGCAGCGCCTGCCGTCGCGGGCGTGGCGGGGAGGGGAGGGTGACCCTTCACCGCTTCTGATGGAATGCCTAGACAATGTAGAGAAAATCCAATACCTCTTTGAGGAGAGATATGTGATATACTTGACCTCAAGAGCATGTTCAGCGACCCGCCCGGTAGCAGCTCCGACCCATTTCTGGGTCGAACGCCACTCCGCGTCGCGCTGACCGCTCGGACATCGGCTGAAGGAGCCAGCGCAAGCATGGAGAAGGCCATGACCCCTCTCATGGACAAAACCTTGACCTGCCGCGATTGCGGGTCCGCCTTTCTGTTTACGGTCAGCGAGCAAGAGTTTTACGCAAGCAAGGGGTTTATGCACGAGCCGACCCGCTGCCGCGACTGTCGTGCCCGGCGTCGCGCCGCGATCGAAGGGAACTCCAGCTCGGGAGGAACATACAGCAGCGGCGGCGTGGCGGCATCGAGCTACGGCATGTCCTACGCCGCTGGCTCCGCCCGACGCGAATTCTTCTCGGCGACCTGCTCCTCCTGCGGCAATGAAGCGCGCGTGCCGTTCCAGCCCCGCCCAGACAAGCCGGTGTACTGTTCTAACTGCTTCGAAACCCAGCGTTCCTCTGGCGCGCCTTCCCGCGGCGGCCGCGCCACTCGGTGGTAAGCGACCGCGCCCGCTGAGCGAGCGGCGAGGACAGCGTCGTCCTCGCTTGCTTCGTCTTTAATGCCGTCCGCGCAGGAGCGAAACCGCGATACCAATCGCTGTCACGCCGGCGACTGCCCAGAATGCCCAGCGGATCGCCAGAAACGGTTCCTCTGCTCCTCCCGTCAGTCGGGTCGCTTCAGCGTAGACGGTTCCTGCGAGCGCCACTCCAACTGCCATCCCAATGTTGCGCGTTGCGCCGGCAAGCGCTGCTGCAGTCGCACGGCTGCGCTCTGGCACGGCGCTAAGCGCCGCCGCATTGTTCGGGGTCGTGAAGAGGCCGATCCCAACACCAACGAGGGCAAGCCGCCACGCGAGGTCCACCGGAGATGCCTCTGGCGCTGCTGCCCCGAGGGCGGCGAGACCTGCGGTAACCAGTCCCACTCCCGTGGCGGTCAGCCCCCGCGACCCCCAGCGGTCAGCCAGCGTTCCTGCTGCCGGTGCCGACACCATGGTCGTCAGCGGGATGATGCTCAGCAGCAGGCCAGCTTGCGCTGCGCCGACCCCCTGACCGTCGATCAGGAAGAACGGCATCAGGAAAGGCGGTACCCATCCCCCGAGATAGAGGAACACGGCGCTCGCATTCGCGGAGGCGAACACGCGCGACCGAAAGAGCCGCAGGTCGAGCAGGGGAGCCTCGACCTGCAGCTCTCGGACGATGAAGCCTGCCGCGGCAGCGACCCCGGCGCCGATCAAGCCCGCCACGCCGAGGGAAGTCCAGCCCCACACCGGCCCTTGGGTGAAGGCGAGGAGGAGGGCGCCGCTCGCCGCTGTCAGGAGCAACGCGCCGAGCGTGTCGAACCGGCTGCGGTCGGTGCGATGCGGCGCGTTGCCGGGAAGCCAGCGCGCAGCGGCGACCGCGACGGCAAGGGCAAAAGGAACGACGAACCAAAAGGCGGCGGGCCAGTCGCCGAAGGTCATGGCGATCCCCCCGAGCGCCGGGCCGACCGCGAGCCCGACGTAGGTGAACGTGACTGTCCACCCGAGGGCTTGTCCGCGTCGGGTTGGAGGAACGACGCTGACCGTAATCGCCGGGCTGGTGGCAGTGGCGAGGGCGGTGCCGATGATCACCACGACGCGCGCGCCGAGGAGCAGCACAAAGTTTGGCGCCAACGCCGACGCGAGCGAGCCTGCAGCGTAGCACAAGGTTCCCATGGCGAAGGCGCGCCGATTGCCGATGCGGTCTGCCAGCCACCCGGCGGGAAGCAGCGCCGATGTCATGACGACGTTCTGGAGGAGAGGCACCCACTGGGCGACCACCAGGTCGACCTGAAACGTTTCGGCAATCCGCGGCAGCGCCAGCCCGGCTGCGCCGAAGCCTATCGCCGAAACAAACGAGCCGACCCCGGCAATGAGGAGGGGAAGCCACCAGCGCGGAGAGAGCGCCGTGCCGGCTGCCGACGCCTGCGTTTCCGTCGTCATGTGGGGCTCAGGGTATCACGCTGGCGGCGTGCTTGGCCGGCGCATTGCTCGGCGGTGCCGGTCGTCCTTTTCCGTTCGGCGGCGGGGGGCGAGGCGCCAGCAGCCGAACGTGCGGCGCGGCCGCCGCGCTAGGCGCCGAGGCGCCCGTAGAGCTGACACAGCTCACGAAACCGTGCCGCGATCGCGGGGCGAAGCGCGTCTGGAGCAACGCGCCAGGTCCAATTCCCCTCGGCCTGACCGGGGACGTTCATGCGCGCTTCAGAGCCGAGCGACAGCAGATCTTGCAGGGGCACGATGGCCAGCTCGGCGACAGAGGCGAGCGCAAGGCGGATGAAGTCCCAGGCGATGTCGGTTCCTGGTACCCCAAGATAGCGGCGGACGAGGTCGCGCTCTGTCTCGGTCGCGCTGGCATACCAGCCGGTTGTCGTGTCGTTGTCGTGCGTCCCGGTATAGACGACGGCATTGCGCTCATAGTGGAAGGGGAGGTAGGGATTGGCCGGGACGTCGGTGAAGGCGAATTGCAGCACTTTCATGCCGGGATAGCCAAGAGCGTCGCGCAGGGCGATCACCTCTGGCGTGATCAAGCCGAGATCTTCGACGATGATGGGGAGCGGCCCGAGCGCGGCTTCCATTGCCTCGAAAACCGCCTTTCCCGGTCCGGGACGCCAAGTACCGTTGAGCGCGGTCGGCGCATCGGCTGGCACTTCCCAGTACGACTCGAAGCCGCGAAAATGGTCAATCCGGACGAGGTCGACGAGCGCCAGCATTGCCCGAAGACGCGCAATCCACCAGTCGTAGCCACGGGCGGCCAGCATGTCCCAGCGGTAGAGCGGGTTTCCCCAGCGCTGCCCAGTTTTCGAGAAGAAGTCGGGGGGGACCCCGGCGACGACGGTCGGCTCGCCCCGCTCGTCGAGGAAAAAGAGGTCCTGCTGGGCCCAGACATCGGCGCTATCGTGAGCGACGAAGATTGGAAGGTCGCCGAGGATCCAGATCCCGCGTTCGTTCGCTCGCTGGCGAATGCGGTGCCATTGGGTAAAGAACACCCATTGCACAAAGCGGTGATAGTCGACGCGGTCGGCCAGCCGCTCGCGCCATGCCGTCAGCGCCTCCGGCTGCCGGGAGCGCAGGGCCGGATCCCAGGCAGTCCACGGCCGGCCGCCAAAGTGTTCGCGCAGGGCAGCGTAGAGCGCCCAGTCTTCAAGCCATCCCCGTTCGCGGACGATGAACTCGTGATAGGAGCGACGGTCGCCCTTCCCGGAGACGAAACGCGCATGCGCAAGCGCCAGCGCTGCTGATTTCGCGACGTGCGCCGCCCGATAGTCGACCGGACCCTGCGGGGAGCCCGGGGTGCTCGCGACCTCCTCGGCGGTGAGCAGGCCCTCGTCGGCAAGGCGTTCGAGCGAGATCAGGAGCGGGTTGCCGGCGAACGCCGAGAGAGCGGCATAGGGCGAGCCGCCGGTGCCGACGGGCCCGAGCGGCAAGATCTGCCACAGCCGCGCGCCGGCATCGGCGAGAAAGTCGATCCATTCCTCGGCGACCGGGCCGAGGTCGCCCACGCCGTGGCGGCCCGGCAATGAGGTTGGATGGAGCACGATCCCAGCGCGCCGGCGACGCCAATCATAGGGGGGATGATTGTCCTGCACGGTTCCTATCCCGAGCGAGTGTGATGGCGCGCTCCCTCGGGCGGAGGAAGATCGTCCCGAGAGCATAGGCCTCATTATTGCGCCTCGGTGCGCCGGTTCCCAGCATGCTGCGCCTCTGTCCGAGGAGCGCAGCGCTCGCGCAGGCCAGCTTCTCTCCGCGGCGGAGGAGGGGATACCGCAGGCAGGCGCCTGCAGCATGCGCGGTGCCGGCAGCGCAGCGGAGTGATCCGCCCGCGCGGTTGCTCCTCCGCTCAGCGTTCTCCTTGAGCGCGGCCGACCGCGGCGGTGCACTGCGGGGAGACAGGGTTCCGCGTGGCCGGGAAAGCGCGCGCTTCCTTTCCATCCCTCGACCAAAACCGCGCTGCAGGGTGCAGCCCGCTCCACGGCTGAGAGCGACCCTGCTGGCGCAGCGAGGTGAACGCTTCTCGGAGCGGCGACGCCTGCTCAGTCCCGAGCCCTGCCGCCGCCCCTCGCCGAGCCCCGCTACTTCCTCGAGGACGTGTTGCTCCCCGCTCGGCGCGCATGAGCGATGGCGGCGACAGAGACATACTGCTGGGGCAACGGCCGCAGGAGCGTTCGCGCCTCGCGTGGGCCCTCTGCACCGAATGAGCGGCTTCCTCCCGGCACACCAGTAGGCGGCAGCTGCGCGAGATGCTTCATCCCGCTCTTGGTCTCGGAAAGGCCGCTGCCTCGCCCCTTGAGCGGAGGAGACATTCTGCCGAAGGAAAGAGCGAGATGGATGCCGCCCCTGACCTGCTCACGCGCGTTCTGGAACAGCTTCTCCCTGCGCTTGCCGATGCCGTCGCCGGACGGAGCGAGCGTCTTCTCATCTGGGTCGCGGTCGACCCCGCGACCGACCGGTGCGCAATCCGGTTTCTGACGCCGGCCTCGGTCATCCTTGCCGAACTGGCGGGGGAGCTGCCGCGCGGCGAGACGAACCGTCTTGCAAGCTGCTATCCCGCCCTTGCCCTCCCCCTCATTGTGACGAGCCCCACACGCCTTCGCCGTTCTTGGCTGCAGCTTCACCACCAGCCCCGCCCGATTTCGCCCAACTGAGTATCCTCACGGCATCTCGAACGGGAGGAGCGTGATGCCGACCAGCTTGACCCTCGCGGAGGCGCGCCAGCTGATCGATACCGCTTTGCGCTACGCCGAAGAGCAAGGGCTGGCGATGGCGGTAGCAGTAGTTGATGCGGGCGGCCATCCGATTGCAATGGCGAGGCTTGATACCGCCTCGATCCTCGCGGCAGAGTCGGTGATTTACAAAGCGCGCGCCGCGGCGTGGTTCAACCGTCCGACTGCCTCCGCTGTTGAGAGCGGCGCGCAGTGGCCGCATGTCTATCTCAGCTTCGCGATCGCGGCGCAGGGCGCGATCACCCTCAGCAAGGGCGGCTTTCCGATCCTGCGCGATGGGCAGATGATCGGCGCAATAGGGGCGGCAGGCGGCACCGGCGCCCAAGATGAGCAGGTTGCGCGCGCTGCGCTCCGCGCCCACGGCTACCCGACATGGGAGGGATAATCTGCCGCTTCCTGTGACCGCGCGCTGCTGACGAGGCAGCAGGGACGAGGGGCGAAGTTCGCTCGCCATCGGGAGTTCCCTGAGCGGAAGAGGACAAATGGCCATGACAAATCAGGACAATCGCTCAGGGAGGCTTGAGGTGGGAACCTCTCGTTTTTCTCGTCGGAACTGCCGATACTGCCAGCAACGGGAGGATGGCGTGACCCGAGACGACGCGTCGCCCAGCTTCACCGCTGGCGCGGCGCTCACGTCCCGAAGGAGGCAACGATGGAGGAGAGGTTTCTTCCTGAGGTGACGGGGGAACAAGCGGCGGTCAGAGGGGAAGCGGAACCCCTCGAGCTGGCGGATCGGCTTGGCCCCGAGGCGACGCGAACGCTCGTTGCCACCATTGTCCGTCAATTTCTTGCCGACGACCAGCGCGAAGTCTGGCGGCGGCGCCGCGAGCGCCTGCTCCATTTTCTGAATGTGGTCGAGCAGAACCTCGACTATGACTTGCGCGCGCGGGGGCTTGTCGACACCGCCGTGCGGGAGCATCGCTCCCTCTACCGCGGGAGATAGACCGCTGCAAGCCGAGCGGCTGCCGGTGACCGTGCGCGAGGGAACAGAAGCGCGAGGCAGAATGTCGTGCTGCCCTCTGGTAGAATCGCGTGCGCGGCGGATCATCCATTCCCGCCGGCGGAGCAGACGCGATGGCTCTTTTGCTGCCTACGGACTCTCCCACGCTGCTGACGCCCCGCCGCCGCACTCGTCCGGTGCGCGTGGGGCGCGTCACGATTGGGGGAGGCCACCCGATTGTTGTCCAGTCGATGATCACCGAGGAGACGCGCAACGTCGATGCCTGTGTCGAGGCGATCATTCGTCTTGCTGACGCGGGCTGCGAGCTCGTTCGGGTGACGACGCCGACCCTCAACGACGCGAAATGCCTCGGGGAAATCAAGAATAAGCTTGTTCAACGCGGCGTCGACATCCCGCTCGTTGCGGATGTCCACCATCAAGGGACTGACATTGCCGTTGCGGTGGCGGAGTTCGTTGATAAGGTGCGGATCAACCCGGGGCTGTTCGTCTTCCGCAAACCGCGCGGCCGGAGCGAAGAGTATTCAGAAGAAGAGATCCGTGCCGAGCGCGAAGCGATTGAAGAAGCGCTGGTGCCGGTCATCGAGGTGTGCAAGCGGCGCAACATCGCGATGCGGATCGGCGTCAACCACGGCTCGCTCTCGGAGCGGATGCTCGTGACCTATGGCGATACGCCGCGCGGCATGGTCGAGTCGGCGCTGGAGTACATCCAAATTTGCGAGAAGTACGACTACCGCAATCTCGTCATCTCGCTGAAGGCTTCCCGCGTGCCGGTGATGATTGCGGCGAACCGGCTGCTGGTGCAGCGGATGGATGAGCTCGGGATGGACTATCCCATCCATCTCGGCGTTACGGAAGCGGGCGACGGCGAGTATGGGCGCATCAAGTCGACGGCCGGTATCGCCACGCTGCTGGCGGAAGGGATTGGCGACACCATCCGGGTTTCGCTCGCGGAAGACCCGATCAATGAGATCCCGGTCTGCTATGACATCCTGCAGGCGTTGGGGCTGCGCCGGACCAAGACGGAGTTTATCGCTTGCCCGTCGTGCGGTCGGACGAAGTTTGACCTCCAAACGGTGCTGCGTGAGGTCAAGGCGGCGACCAGCCATCTCACCGGCCTGACCATTGCCGTCATGGGCTGTATCGTCAACGGTCCGGGCGAAATGGCGGATGCGGACTACGGGTATGTCGGCAAAGCGGGGGGCATGATCTCGCTCTATCGCGGACGTGAGCTGATCAAGTCAAGCGTTCCCCAAGAGCGGGGAGTCGAGGAGCTGATCGCGCTTATCAAAGCCGATGGGCGCTGGGTCGACCCCTGAGCCGAACTGATCGCGGCTGACCCGACGAACTTTAGCGCGAGGAACACGACGTGGACGTCGACCCGACGATCTTCAAGGCGTATGACATCCGCGGCATCTATCCGACCCAGCTGAATGAGGAGGTTGCCCGCGCGATTGGGCGTGCCTTTGTCACGTTCCTTGGCGCTGAGACGGTGATCGTTGGCCGCGATATGCGCACGTCCGGTCCGGCGCTGTTTGCGGCTGTCACCGACGGAATCCGCATGCAGGGGGCTGATGTCATCGATATCGGGATGGTCAGCACTGACCAGTACTATTTTGCCTGCTCCAAGTTCGGCTGTCCCGGGATGATGGTCACGGCTTCTCACAATCCCAAAGAGTACAACGGCTTCAAAATGGTCAAACAGATGCCCTATCTGCTCAGCGGCGAGGAGGGCATCCAAGATCTTCGGCGGCTGGTCGAGCGGGGACATTTTCCTGCGCCGCGCCGCGTGGGCGAACAGCGCGCAGTTGATCTCCAAGACGAATTTGTCGCGGCGCTGCTCCGCTTTGTCGACGTGCGCGCGATCAAGCCGTTGAAGGTGGTGGTCGACACTGCCAACGGCACGGTAGGGCCTGCGCTCACCAAGCTGTATGCAGCGCTGCCGGTGACCCTTATCCCGATGTACTTCGAGCCGGATGGCACGCTTCCGCACCACGGGCTCGACCCGCTGCAGCCGGAGAACCGCGCTGAGATTGAGGCGCGCGTGCCGCAGGAAGGCGCAGATGTCGGCTTTGCCTTTGATGGCGATGGAGACCGCTTCTTCGTGATCGACGATCGCGGCCGGTTTGTCCCGGGCGATTTCATCACTGCTCTGCTCGCCCAGTATCTGCTGCGGAAGCACCCTGGCAGCCGCATTGTCTATGATGTCCGCTCCTCGTGGGCGGTGCCGACCCTGATCCGCGAAGCGGGCGGGATCCCGCTCGTTGAGCGAGTGGGCCATGCCTTTATCAAGCGTCGGATGGCACAAGAGAATGCTCTTTTTGCGGGCGAGCTTTCGGGCCACTACTACTTCCGCGATTTCAACTTTGCCGACTCGGGGATGATCCCCTCGCTGCTGATGCTTGAACTGCTTTCTACCAGCGGCAAGCGGCTGAGCGAGCTGCTTGCTCCTCTGGAAACGACCTATTTCGTCTCAGGGGAGATCAATTCCCGGGTTGCGGACGCTGCCGCCAAGATGGAGGCAATCGCCGAACGCTATCGGGACGGCAAGGTCGAGCGGATCGACGGGGTTTCTGTCTCCTACGACGACTGGCACTTCAATGTCCGCGCTTCGAACACCGAGCCGCTGCTCCGGCTAAATCTTGAGGCGCTTTCGCGCGAAAAGATGGAAGAGAAGCGCGACGAACTGCTCGCCTTCATCCGCTCCTGAGCCGCAGCGCGACCACTCTCGTGCTGCCGGCACTCTGCCCTTGAGGATGCAGTGCTCTCAGCTTCGAGGGAAGTGCTGTCCGGGCATGGCTGCGCGGATCGGCGCGCCTGAGCAGGAAGGGTGCTTGCCTCTTGCCTTCGGGGGCCCCTTTCTCGTGCGTTGGCATGGGCGCTCCGGACCTCGCTGAAAGGCTGATCGCGCTCGGCCGCGATTTGTGCGCCTCCGGCAGAACGGGCGCGCGCTTTCGGCCGGGATTGCCACGGCCCGCCTTCGGCGGGCCTCGCAATGACGGGATGGTGCTGCCGGCGGCTGTTGCTCGATGTGGATGACGTCGGTGATGTCGCCGCCGGACTCGCAATGACGAGGTGGCGCCGCTGGCGGCTGCTGCTTCACGGCATTCGCGCTGCCGCTCCCGCTCCAGTACCTCGCAATGACGAGGCGGCGCCGCTGGCGGCTGCTGCACTTGGCGCCGGCGCGCCAGATGTCCGACTGCCGGCGCGCGATGACGGGATGGTGCTGCTGGCAGCTGTTGCTCGGGCGATTGGAGAGGACGGACGCTCGAATATATCCTCGCGATGACGAGGCGGCGCCGCTGGCGGCTGTTGCTGGTGAGGTGGATGCAGCCCTGCGGCCGGCGCGCGAAGTGCGCGATGATGGAGGTGGGCAGCCGTCGGCTGCTGTTCACGAATTTGGGATTTAGCTGCGGTCGGCCGGCTCGCCGCGACGGTGAGTGTGATGCTCTCGCTGGTGTTCGCGACAGTGGAGTTCTGTGGCCCGCGGTCAGTTCGCGATGATGGAGTGCTGCTCTCGTCCTCGTTCGCGATGAGGGGTCGCGCCGGGATCCCGCGCGGCTCTGACGGTCGGCGCTCCGCCGCCCTCGTCGTTGTTGGCGACGGTGGGGTCCCGCGGGCCGCGGCCAGAGCGCAATGATGGGGCGGCGCTGCTGTCGTCCTTGTTTGCGACGGTGGATGGAGACCGCATCTCGTAGCCAGTTCGTAATGATGGAGTGCTGCTCTCGCCGTTCTTTTTGTCGCTAGAGCGGGCGCGGTTGAGCGGGCCCGTTCCACTGCAGAAGAGTGCCCTCGTCGCGTTCAGTTGTCACTGTCATGAGGTCAGGCGCAAGCATCACGAGGTCAGGATCGCAAAGGCGCAAGCCGGTCGGGCTGCTATCGCGGCTGCGGCGGTGGACCGGGTCCGGCATCATCTCCTCCTCGAATGACCCACTGCCGCTCTGCAGTCACTGCGCGTCGCTACGCAAGGAAGGTGTCGAGAACACCGCATCTCGCATCGCCCCGTTGCTCCATCGGCTGCCTCACCACCTCAAACGTCGTCGCGAGCCGCGCGCAGCGCGGCGTGGCGACCCCGATCGTGAAGGGAACCGCGCCCCGCCTCGCCAGCAGCGAGCGCTTTGGAGGTGAGGTCGGGGTTGCCACGGCCGGCGCAGAGCGCCGGCCTCGCAACGACGCCTAACCAGCAGCGAAGCGCAACCACAGCGCCCGCCTGCAAACGACGCCCTCTCAGCAGCGCCCCCTCACCACCCTCTCTCCCGTAAACGGCGCCTGACTAGCAGCGTTCCCGAGCCGCACAAGGATAGCCCCGAGGCCAATACGCGCTCTCCCGTAAACGATGCCCGACTAGCAGCGCACCGCAGACCGGTCGCCCGCACGCCAACAACGCCCGACCGCGATGCACGTTTCTCGCCGCAGCAGGAGTAAGGATCAGTTGGAGAATCGCCGCCGACGCCTGACCGAGGACGTGCATCGCACGTTCAGATCGCTTTCTCGTGTTGCTCTGTCCTACAGGGTGGACGGCAGACTGGCGAGAAGTACGGCGTTGCGAGGAGCGCTGAGGCGAAGAGCGCGCCTCGTGAGGCGGCGACTCGCCTGCAGCAGGCGGCACCTGCCCCTGACCGCTACTCGTCCTCCTCCTGCAGGCGGGCGAGCACCGAGATATCTTCGAGCGTGGTCGTGTCGCCAAGCGAGGGGTCGTTGGTTGCAACCTTGCGCAGCAGTCGCCGCATGATCTTGCCGCTGCGCGTCTTGGGCAGGGCGTCGGTAAACCGGATCTCTTGCGGTCGGGCGAACTTGCCGATCTGGTTGCCGACAAACTCAATCAGCTCCGCGCGGAGTGCGGGCGATTTCTCTGCGTGGCCTTTGAGCGTCACGAATGCAACCAGCGCCTCTCCGGTGATCTCGTCCGGCCGGCCGATGACAGCCGCTTCGGCGACCAGCGGGTGCGAAACAAGCGTGCTTTCGATTTCGGCCGTGCCGAGCCGGTGGCCGGCGACGTTGACAACGTCGTCGATCCGGCCCATCAGCCAAAAATCGCCATCCTCATCGTAGCGGGCGCCGTCGCCGGTGAAGTAGACATGCGGGATCTGGCCCCAATATTGCGCCCGATAGCGCTCGTCGTCGCCAAACAGTGTCCGCAGCATCGACGGCCACGGCCGGTCAATAACGAGAAAGCCGCCCTGGTTCGGCCCGAGGGGATTGCCGTCACGGTCGACAACCTTCGGCGAGACGCCGAAAAACGGGCGTCCCGCCGAGCCGGGCTTCTGGGGGACTGCTCCGGGCAGTGACGCAATCATGATCGCGCCAGTCTCCGTCTGCCACCACGTATCGACGATCGGGCAGCGGCCGCCGCCGATCACGCGGTGATACCAGATCCACGCCTCGGGGTTGATCGGCTCGCCGACCGTTCCAAGCAGCCGCAGGCTGGAGAGATCGTACTTCGCCGGCCAGCTTTCGCCTTGGCGGACAAAGGTGCGGATCGCCGTTGGGGCGGTGTAGAAGATCGACACCCGATATTTCTCGATCAACGACCACCAGCGGCCGAAGTCGGGATACTGAGGCGCTCCTTCGTACATGACAATCGTGGCGCGGTTGGCAAGGGGACCGTAGACAACGTAGCTGTGGCCTGTCACCCAGCCGATATCCGCGGTGCACCAGTAGATATCGTCCTCGCGCAAGTCGAAGACATACTTCGTCGTGAGATACGTGCCCACCATATAGCCGCCGGTGGTATGGAGCACCCCCTTCGGCTTTCCGGTTGAGCCCGAGGTGTATAGGATGTAGAGCGGATGCTCGGCGTCCAGCGGCACAGCCGGGCAGTCATCCGATACCGCGGCCATCGCCTCGTGCCACCAGCGATCGCGCCCTTCGTGCCAGTCGATCGGCGTGGCAGTGCGCTGGTAGACGATCACGTGCTCGACAGTAGGGCACGCCCCGCCAGCAAGAGCCGCGTCGACATTCGCCTTGAGCGGCACGATTGCGCCTCGGCGCCAGCCGCCGTCGGCCGTGACCACTGCCCGGGCTTGGGCGTCGTTGACCCGCTCCCGGATCGCTTCCGCGGAGAAGCCGCCGAAGATCACGGTGTGAACAATGCCGAGGCGGGCACAGGCGAGCATCGCGATCGCGAGCTCAGGAATGAGCGGCATATAGATCGCGACCCGATCCCCCGCCCGCAGCCCAAGCCCTTTCAGCACATTCGCGAACTTCGCAACGTCGGTCTTCAGTTCGCGGTAGGTGAGGCGGCGCGTCTCGCCAGGCTCGCCCTCCCAGAGGAAGGCGATCGTGTCGCCGCTTGGCCCCTCCGCATGGCGGTCGACGCAGTTATACGCGAGGTTCGTCTTGCCGCCGACGAACCATTGCGCGTGCGGCTCTTTCCAGTCAAGCACGCGCTGCCACCGCTCGAACCAGTGCAGCTCGCTCGCTACTCGGCTCCAAAACTGATCGGGCTGCTCAAGCGACTCCCGATAAAGCCGCTCGTACTCTTCGACGCTCTTGACGCGCGCTCGGGCCTGAAACGCTGGCGGCGGTGGAAATACCCGCTCCTCGCGCAGGACATTCGTGATCTGGCTCATCCTCGTCTCCTGCCGCAGGTGGTGACGCGCCTCCCGGCGCCACCATTGTAGCGCAGGCGAACCCCGCTACTTGATCGCGTAGAGACGGCCTTCTTCCGTGCCGAGAAAGAGCAGGCCGCGAGCAATCGTTGGCGAGACGCGGATCTGACCGGGCAGCGCGATCTCCAAGACTTTTTCGCCGGTCGCCACACTCAGGACGAGAAGGCGCTTCTCCTCAGCGGCGGTATAGACGAGGTCGCCGGCGATGATGGGCGGCGCGGCGGGGTCGCCGACCTGCACTTGCCAGCGCCGCTGACCATCCAGCGCATTCAGCGCTGTCAGTTTTCCGTCGGTCCCCGGGACGAGCAGCACAGTTCCTGCGGCGGCCATCGCCGCCCGGACCGGCGAAGCAACATTCGCGCTCCACTTGTAGCCGGGCTGCGGTCCCGGCAGCCCGACTGGCAGTCCCCACAGATACAGCTGGGCCTGCAGCTCGCGGCGTTCCCACTCGAACGGCCCTCCCTTGGCGAAAGGGTCGAGGGCATGGACGATGCCCCGGTCGTTCGCAACGTAAGCGAACCCGCCGGCAAGCAGCGGCGGCGCGTCGATCGCGCCTCCCGCCCGGTAGATCCAGCGAAGCCGGCCGGTGACAAGGTCGAGGAGGTGCACCCGGCCGTCCGCTGTGCCAGCGACGACAAGCCCGTTGCCGATCGCAAGCGGGGCGCCGATCGCTGACCCGGCATCATAGCTCCAGCGCAGCGAGCCGCCGACTGCGTCAAGCGCATACACCCGGCCATCGTGCGAGGCGACGAAGAGCACCCCATCCACTGCCGCCGGCGCCCCGCTGAGCGGTCCGCCGGTGCGATAGTCCCAGCGCACGCTTCCGCCCCCGCTCTCTAAAGCGACAACGCGGCCATCCTTCAGGCCGACAAATACCACTCCGTCGGCGATAGCAGGGCCCGCTTCTATCGGCCCAGTCCCTCGGAACTCCCACCGTGCTTGCCCCGTCGTGACATCGCGCGCTACCACTCGGCCATCGGCAAGCCCGACGATGACGATACCTCCGGCGCTGACGGGCGGCGATGTGATCCCGGCGCCGAGACTCTGCTGCCACACAACCCGTCCTTCGAGGACCATCGCCGCTTCCGCCGCGAACGAGGTACGCGCCGGGTTGTGCCCAGCCATCGTCCAGCTGCCGGCGGGCGATGCGGTTGTCAGGGTCGAGAGCGCGCTCCCGGAGACCGCTGTCGCCGGCGGCGCGGCGAACCGGCTGACCCCGATCACGAGGAGCGCGACTGCGATGCCGCTCAAGATCGCCTCGGCCGGTCGGGCGCTGATCCAATGACGGAGCGTAGCGAGAAGATGCCGCGCCGCGTTCGCCAGAATGGCGGGGGCGAAGGAGGGCGAGCGCGGCGGCGACCCGTTGGCAGTGATGGCGGCTTGCCCGCGGCGGCGCCGCGAAACTGCGGGGGGGGCCTGCGCGACCCTGGGAGCGCTGCAGGAGGAAGAAGCCTCGACATGCTCAGTGCGGCGGCGCTCGGGCTCAGCGGCGGCAGCCGCTGGACGACGGTAGTGGAGCAGCAGAGAGCGCGGCGGTCGCCCCTCGCCTGAGGCGGCAACGAGAGCGCGCAGCACCGCGCCGGCGGCGGCGGGTCGGTCCTCCGGTCGCTCGGCGAGCGCGGCAAGCAGCGCGGCATCAACGGCGGGAGAAAGGCTGCCGACCACGGCGCTCGGCCGCGCGGGCGGCGCGCCGGACGACGTCGGGACCGGGGAATGCCCGGTCAGCAGCGCGTAGAGCAGCGCGCCGTATGCCCAGACGTCGCTCCGCGTGGTGGCAGGGTCGCCGGCGCGCTGCTCGGGCGCAAGGGAGAAGCGTTCCGCAAGCAGGGCGCCGCGCTGCCGAGGAGGGGCCAGCCAGACCAGCCGCGCCACGCCGAACTCGGCGACGGCCACAGAACCATCACTCCGCAGCAGGACCGCCGTCGGGTCGAGACCGCCGTGCACGACCCCCCGAGCATGCGCGTAGTCCAGCGCTTCCGCCACCCCTTGTGCGATTGGCAGCACTTCTCTCCAGCTGCGAGGATAGCCCATCAGTGCGGCGACGCTGCGCTCCGCATAGTCGTCGAGCACGAGATAGGGGACCCCCTCTGCCTCTCCCACATCGAGGAGGGGCGCGATATGCGGATGGCGCAGCTCTCGCACCGACGCCATCACCTCGTAAAAGCGGGCGAGGAGACGGCCGTCGGCGTCGGTCGGCAGTTGGTCGAGCAGCCGGAGGACAAGCACTCGCGCGCCGGAGCGCACCCGGTAGGCTGTTCCCAGCCCGACAGGCCCGAGCCGCTCGACAACGCGGTAGCGACCGATAACGGCCAGCGGCGCTGAACGCGAGCGCTCCATGGCGCGCAGTATAGGAAGCAAGCAAGCAGGGCAAAAGCAGTTAGCGCGCAGGCTGCACCGAGCAGCCCAGGCGGAGCCACACCCGCAGTATCCCGCTCGCGCCGATGAGAGGGCTCGGAACGGCTAGTTCGCGGCGGTTTTGATCACGTGGAGCGCGATCTCGCCGACGAGCTGGAGCGTTGCCGGCTGAACGAAGTGGGCGAGGTCGGTCGGCTTGTGGTAGTTCTCGTCGATCCCGGTGAAGAGAAAAAGCGTCGGGACCCCGATGCGCGCGAAGGAGGCGTGGTCACTCCCGCCGCCGGCGTTGGTCACCTCGGGGAGGGAGCGGCCGAGCGCTGCCGCTTTCTCGCGCGCTGGGGCGCTCAGGCGGGGCGCGCCCGCTGCCGAGAGCCGGATGTCGATGCCGACCATATCGAGGTTGATCATGCCGAGCAGTCGCGCCCGGTCAGGCTCACTCAGCTGCTGGACATAGGCGCGGCTGCCGATCAAGCCGTTTTCTTCGGCGCCGAACAGGATGAACCGCAGTTCGGCGCTCGTGGGGGAGCCGGCGAGCGCTCGCGCTAGTTCAAGAAGCACCGCCGAGCCGGAGGCATTGTCGTTCGCGCCGGGCGACCCCTCAACCGAGTCGAGATGGGCGCCGATGATGAGGATGCCCTCGCCGCTTCCTGGCCGGGAAGCGATGATATTCTCGCTTTCGATGGTCTCTTGGCGCGCCTCGACGGTGAGGGCGACCAGCACCGGGCCGGCAGCAGCCTCGCGCGCAAGCCGGCGACCGTCATCTCGCGAGATGAACACCGCCGGGATCGGTGCCGGCTGACTGAGCGACGGCTGGATCAGGCCCGCCTCGGTGTTATAGACGATCACGCCGGCTGCGCCGGCCGCGGCGGCGCGCTCAACCTTCTCTTGAAAGGTGATCTGGCCGCGCTCGATCAAGGCGATCGCGCCGGCAACGGCAGCGGGGACCTCCCCCTCGCGGCCGAGGCCGGCCGGCACGAGCGGAGCGGTAACCTCGCCGCTGCCCGAGTTCGTCATCGCCACTGCCTCAAGGACACCCGGCTGAGGCGAGACCACCCGCACCTCGACCCGGCGGACGCGAAACTCGTCGAACCGAAAGCGCTGGCGCTCAACGTGGTAGCCGAAAGCGCGCAGCTGGTTCGCCGCCCAGTCAGCGGCCCGAGCATAGCCCGCCGACCCTGCTGGCCGCGGCCCGATGGCCGTTGCGAGGTGGTCAACGATCCGCCAAGCCCGCTCGCCTGAGAATGTCGGGTCGGTGCTGACCGACGGTGCCTCCGCCCACGGGCTGGAGGCGGCCGGCGCCGGCGGCGGGGCGGCTGCCGGCGCTGCCAGCCGACAGCCCACGAGGGGCGAAAGGAGAACGGCAAGAAGAACGGCGAGAAACGCCCCGGCGCAACGACGAACCATCTGCTGACCCTGCCCACTCCGCACTGGCGCGGTCATTTCAGATAGTGTACGCGGCACCAGCTGGTTTCACTCGCCAGGCGCTCCATGCCTCAGCGGGAAGCGTTCGCCTCGCGCCGCACGCCAGCCAGTTCGGCAAGGTCGACTGCCAGAAAGCGGTCGAGCAGCCGACGCTGCCAGATGAAGAACAGGATCGCCGCCCAGACGACGACGACCAGCGCGATGAATGCATGCTCTGCGAGTCCGAGCGACGGCATCTCGAGCACCCAGTCCAGTTCCGGTACCGTCAGCACGGCGACGTAGGCGGCGAGGAGCGCGCCGGCGAGCACTGTCGGTCGCCGGTCGCCGCTGTAGCGCGCGCCGACTGCTAACCACCGAGTCGGCGGCTTCAAGAAGATGAGCAGGACCAACCCGCACAGCACGGAAAAGGTGGCGACGGCGGCTTGGGCGTAGGGCAGCGCCAAATCGGTTGCTTGCTCAGGGGGGAGCTCAGGCAGCGCCGTCTGCACCTCGAGAAAACCGAGGATCAGAAAGACGATATAGATGAACAGCCCTGCAAGCGAAAGGGTCAGGGACGACGGCAGCATGAAGTAGAGCAGCGTGCGAATATGCCGCCCTTTTACCACTGGCCCCGGCTCTGCCCACGCCGCGAGAGCGAGCGTCGGGAGCCCCACGGTGAAGAAGGTCGAGATCGAGGCGGTCTTCGGGGTGAAGGGAAACCCGCCGACGATCGAGGTTGAGAGGATGAGCAAGGCGAAATAGACGATTCGGGTCAGAAAGAGCCGCAGGATGTCTTGCATGCCGTTCAGAATGCGCTGTCCTTCACGCACGGCGGGCGGCAGCGCGGCGAAGGTGTTGCCGAGAAGCACGATGTCTGCCACGGCGCGCGTCGCTTGGCTGCCGTCTTCCATCGCGATGCCGAGGTCGGCTTTCTTGAGCGAGAGGACGTCGTTTACCCCGTCGCCGATCATCGCGACGTAGTAGCCCCGCCGCTTCAGCGCGTCGACGAGAGCTTCTTTCTGCTGCGGCGTGATGCGGCCGAAGACGTTTCCCTCCTCCGCTGCCGTCTCCAACTGCGCCGGGCTCGCGCCGACCAAGTCGAGCCCCGAGACGACACGGATATCGCTCCACCATCCTGCCTGCCGCGCGAGCGCTGCTACGGTCACCGGGTTGTCGCCGGAAATGATCTTCAGCTGCACGCCGGTCTCGGCGAATTGCTGGAGCGTCTCTTTCGCTTCGGGGCGCAGTTCGTCCGCGAAAGCGATGACACCGATTGCTTCGAGTTCAGGGGGGAGGACTGGCTGCCCATCGGCGCCGTACAGCGTTCCGCCCGGGCGTCGCGCGAAGAGCAGAACCCGCAATCCGCGCGCGACCCATGCCGCAACGATCTCGGCGGTCGGGTCGCTGATGAGGGCAGGCCGCACAATCTCCGGTGCGCCGAGGACATAGACTGTCCCCTCGAAGCGGAGGCCGCTCCATTTGCGCTCCGAGGAGAAAACGACTTCCTCCTCCACCGCCGCCGGCGTTCCGGGGAATGCCGCCGCGATCGCCTCGCTCGTTCGGGTGCCGCTGCTGGCGCTGGCGACAAACTGGCCCAGCAGCCGGCGCACTTCTGCCTCGTCCAGCCCGATCGCTTCGAGGCGCTCGAAGACGATCCGGTTTGTTGTCAGCGTTCCGGTCTTGTCGAGGCAGAGCACCTCGACGTTCGCCAGCGACTCGATGGCGTTCGCCTGCTGAACCAAGGCGCCCCGCCCCGCGATGCGCACTGCGCCGGCGGCATAGGCGACGGCGATTGCCAAGAACAGGCCGTTAGGCACCAAGCCGAAGATCACCACCGCCGCTTGGACACTCTCCAAGAAGGAGATCCCGGAGAGGACGGCATTAACGACGAGCAGGATCTCGAAGTAGACAACGGTCAGCAGCAGGACGCGGACGACGAGGTAGATCTTCCGCTGCAGCGGCGTCAGCACGCGCCGGAATGCCTTCGCTCCCGCAGTCAGCGAATGGGCGAAACTCTCGGCGCCGACTTTGGTCGCGACATAGCGTCCCGATCCGGTAATGACAAAGGAGCCGGAGAGGAGCAGATCGCCCTTCTCTTTCGGCACCCGGTCTGACTCGCCGGTCAGCAGCGACTCGTCGACCTCTATCCGGCTGTCGCTCGCAAGCACGCCGTCGACGACGATCTGATCTCCCGGGCCGACAACGAGCAGATCGCCGAGAACAATCTCCGACGGGTCGACGTCGCGCTCGACCCCGTCGCGCACTACGGTCGCTTTCGGCCGGGTGAGCAGCGCAATGCGGTCGAGCACCCGCTTGGCGCGTACTTCCTGCACGACCGACACAATGACATTGACGAGGATCACGCCGACCGAGACGAGCGCGTCGGTCACCCGGCCGAGCAGAACAAGCGTGAGGCCGAGGCCGAAGAGGACGTTATTGATGAAGGTGAAAACGTTCTCGCGCAGGATCTGGCTATACGAGCGGCTAGAGGCGAGAGGCGCGGTGTTGCCTTGCCCGGCAGCGCGGCGCCGGGCCGCCTCTTCCGAGGTCAGCCCGGTCGGCGCGACATCCAAGGTCGTTGTCATCCCGCGCTTGAGGATAGCGCACCGCTCGAACGAGCAGCAGAAAGCGCGGCGGCGGGAACTGCTCCCGCCGCCGCACCTCAAGGCAGAGGCGCCAGTTTAGCCGATAGTCACTACATTGGCGGTGCAGACCGTGCCGCCGACGAGGAAGTTGAAATTGAACGTGCCCGGCACGCCGATCTGCGCCTGCCAGCGCCAGACATAGCCTTTGCCGCCGCCCGAGACGCCGAGGAAGCGCGGGCTGCCGGGCCCTTGGACCGAGACGTTCACCGACGGCCGCGACGAGGTGACGGCGATCGTGAACAGTTGGTTCACCCGCGGCCGGCCGGGGTCGAAGCTCATCTCCTCGTCGCCTTGGCAGGCCGCCGGCTTCGGCGGGGCCCACGGCTGCCACCACCAGGGAACCCAGGGGCTCCAATACGGCTGGTAGTACGGGACGGCAGGGGTGTACGGCACGTACGGATAGGTGTACGGCGCCCAGATCCCGTAGATGTAGTAGGGATAGACCATGGGCCGGTGATAGACCCCGTAGGGATACCAGTGGCCCCAGTGATAGTTCACGGGGTAGTACGGCTGGGTTCGGACGGAAGGCGGCGCGTAGTAGGGATAGTACGGCAGGTAGTAGTACGGCTGCGGCAGCGTCACCGCCGCGTAGGGGAAGGCGCCCCCAGCCCCCCAGCGGAGCTGCTCTGCGGTTGTCGGCTGCGCTGCCCCAACGGGAATGAGCCCCGCCGCTCCGAGCATGTCGCCGGCATTGGGCACAATCACGGCGCCTGCTGGCGCGAAACTGGTGGCAGTGCGCCATTGCTGGAGCGCAAGGCGCTCGGTCCGCAGCGTGACCACCGGGCCAAAATCCTCAAGGGCAACTGGCTGGCCGAAGATCGCAGCCGCGTTCGGGATGGCGTGATAGGCGGCGGCGATGCTGCCGTTCGCGGCCAGCAGTTCAGCGTTCGGCTCGCCGCCCGCCGGCACAGCGTAGGTCGAGGTCAGCCAGTCATCAAGCCCAGCGTCGGCGAGGATGCGCATCACGCTCGCGAGCTGGACCCCCGCCCCCGGCCGCCACTCGAGCACCCCTCGCTGGAACGCTTGGACGACCGCGTCATCGAGGACGAACCGATGGGTTACCGGATAGCCCAGTGCGTCAACGCCGCCCAGCTGGCGGAATGCGTTGTAGAACGGGATACCGCCCGAGTCGAGCACGGCGAACCCCGTGCCGGCCGGCGCGGTGCCCCGCGTCTGCGTGAAGAACCACCCTCCTTGGACCGCCCAATCGTCGCCTGCTGCCGCCTCGCTCGCGCCCGGCAGCGCACTGACAAGCAGAGCACCAAGCGCGGCGAGTGACAACGCAGCGCGGAGGGCACGGCGCGGCGCAGCAATCCACCGTCGTCGCATCACTACCTCCTCCCGCACCGGCGCAGCGTTCAACTGGGCACAGTTCGCGCTGCCGGTATCGAAGCACCTCTCTCCGCTTTCGCGGCGGGCCGGCGAAGGGGGCGTGCTCTCGAAGCAAGCAGCGCTTCCTCGCCGTTTGGCCAGCCAACCAAGCACGCCGACATTCTACATTGCGCAGCATGACTGTCAAGACAGCGGCTCCGCCTATCCGGTTTGTGGAGGCGTCTTAGGCGGACCGCAAGATAGAGGGCACTCTTGGCGGCAGAACGGTTCGCCGCCCGGAGAGCGCGGAGACGAGGGAGGCGAAGGGCGGCTAGTTCTCGATATCGAAGAGCATAATCGAGTCGGGCTGGCCGGCCGAGGCAGGCCGGAGGACGCTCACGAGCGCCTTGTGAAGGTCGTGGGGCTCGTACTGGTTCTTCCCTTCGCGGTCGTCGAAGGTGAGGATGCAGCCGAAGTCGAAGCCGAGGGGCCGCGGGCCGACATTCTCGCCGGCGTGCACGCTGCGCACCGATTCGATGCCTTTGAGAGCGTAGCACGCCTGCTTCAGAGCGGCTTTCTCCTCGTCGGTGATCCCTTCCTTGAACTTCACCAAGATGATGCGGCTATACACACGGCCCTCCTCGGTGTCGTCATCCGGTGCCGGATGGGGTGGCGCCCGCGGGGCGCTGCCTCATCCTACATCATCGCCTTCAGTTCTTTCGTCAGCGCGGGAACGATCTTCTTCCAATCCCCCTCGACGCCGAAGCGCGCTTGCTTGAAGATCGCTGCCTCGGGGTCTTTGTTGATGGCGACGATCGTCTTCGCGCCGCTGCAGCCGGCCATGTGCTGCACCGCTCCCGAGATCGCGACGGCGATGTAGAGGTTCGGCGAGACGGTCGTGCCGGTCAGGCCGATCTGCATGTGGGTTGGCACCCAGCCGGCGTCGACAGCGGCGCGGCTTGCCCCCACAGCGCCTCCGAGCACCTGCGCGAGCTCCTCGAGGAGCTGCCAGTTCTCCTTCGCCTCGCCGATTCCGCGCCCGCCTGAGACGATCACGGCGGCGTCTTGGAGCTTCGGCCCGCTTGCGCGCTCCTTTTGCTGCTCGATGACCTTTACTGGCCCCTCGGGAATGTCGACCGCGAGGGGAACGACATTGCCCTGACGGCTGGGGTCTGGGGTGAGCGGTTCTTGCGTCTTCGCCCGGATCGTGAACACTTGGGGCGTGCCGTCGGGGAGGACCTCAGCCATCGCGCTGCCGCCGTAGACCGGGCGGGTCGCGATCACCTGGCCGTCTTGCACCTTCAGGTCGATGACATCGTTCGCGAGCCCAACATGGCGCCGGAAGGCAAACCGCGGGGCAAGGTCGAGGGTGACGAGCGACTTGCCGAAGAGCACAACTGCCGGATCAGCGTGGGAGACGATCGCGTCAAGCGCCGGCAGGAACGTGGCGTTGGTGTATTTCTCGAGCGTCGGCGCCTCGACGACATAGACCGTATCTGCGCCGGCGTGGATCAGCTCATGAGCAAGGCCTGCAACGCCCTGACCAATGAGCGCGGCGCTCACGGGGCCGCCGATCTGGTCGGCGAGCCGGCGTGCCGCGCCAAGCGCTTCCTTTGTCACTGCTAGCAGGCTGCCTTCGCGGTGATCCGCGTAGACCAACACACCCGAAGCCATCGTTTCTCTCCCCTGGTCGCCCGATGGGGCGAGCGTTCCTCTCTTCTTGTAACTCTAGATCACGCGCTCTTCGCGCAGGCGGCGCGCCAAGTTCGCTGCCTTCTCCTCCGGCGTGTCGCCCGGGATCCATTCGAGCTTCGATTCCACTTTGGGAACGTAGAGCCGCAGCAGCTTGACCTTGCGGCCGTTTGCGCTCAGGCCCAAGTCTGCCGCGGTCTTGACGTCGACCTTTGCGCGCGCCGCCGCCATGATCCCTTTCAAGGTGGGGTAGCGCGGCTGGTTCGCTTCGTTCGAAATGGCGAGCACCGCCGGCATCGGCACCTCGAGGATCTCGTAGCCGTCTTCGATCAGCCGTTTCACGCGCAGCGTCGACCCCACCACCTCGATGCCGGCGACCGGGGTGACGGACGGGAGGCCGAGCAGTTCGGCGAGCCCTTGCGGCACTTGAGCTTGGTCCCAGTCGGACGCCTGACGGCCGCAGAGAATAAGGTCATACGCGCCGACACTTTTGATCGCGGCGGCGAGGACGCTCGCCGTCTGGAAGGCGTCGGCATCGTCGAAGGCGGGGTCGTCGATCAGCAGGCCGGCGTCGCAGCCCATCGAGAGCGCTTGTTTGATCGCGTCGCGCGCGCTCTCTTTGCCAAGCGAGATGACGGTAATCCGGCCGCCGTGCTGCTCCTTCAACTGAACTGCAGCTTCGACGGCGTTGGCATCGTACTGGTTCAGCGTTGGGGGGATACCCGCTGGGGGGACCACTTTCTTCGCCGCTTCGTCTACTCGGAATTGCGATGCCGGCGTTTCCGGGTCCGGCACCTGCTTGACGCAGACGATGATGTTCATTCCTCACTCCTCGCCGGGCCGGCCGGCGTCCCAGCGTGTACTGCTTGATCGATCAGTTCTGCAATATCGCGAACACGGAAGCGATCGACCGCGTCCTTCACCTTCACGCCATCTTCGAACATCAAGGTGCAGTAGGGGCAAGCGGCAGCAAGACCGCTTGTTCCGGTATCGAGCGCTTCCTGCGTGCGAAGATGATTGATCCGGCTTCCGATCTTCACTTCGAAGAAAGAATGCCCGCCGCCGCCGCCGCAGCAGAACGATTTCCGGCTGTTGCGTGGCATTTCAACGATCTTCAGCCCCGGAATTGCATTCAAGACGGCACGCGGCGCATCGTACAGCCCATTGTGCCGACCAATGTAGCAAGGATCGTGATATGTCACTGTCTCTTCAATGCGTCCCTGAACGCGCAAGCGGCCGCTCTTGATCAGTTGGTCGATATATTCTGTATGGTGCATCACGTCGTACTGGCCGCCGAACTGAGGATACTCATTCTTGATGGTATTGTAACAATGGGCGCAAGCTGTCACGATTTTCTTGACGTTGTAGCCGTTCAGGGTGGCGATATTCTCCTGCGCGAGAAGCTGGAAGAGATATTCGTTGCCGCAGCGTCGCGCGGGGTCGCCGGTGCAGGTCTCTTCTCGGCCGAGGATGGCAAATCTCACTCCCGCCGCCTGCATTGTCCGTGCGAACGAGCGCGCGACCTTCTGATTGCGTTCGTCGAACGATCCGGCGCACCCGACCCAGTACAGTACCTCGATCTCTTCGCCTTCTGCTGCTGCTTCCGCGAGGATCTTCACGCCGAGTCCGTTTGCCCAATCGGCGCGTTGCGCCTTCGGTGCTCGCCACGGGTTCCCGGATGCTTCCAAGTTGTTGAACAGCCGCTGCAGTTCGGGTGAGAAGCGGCTTTCCATCATGACGAGGTTGCGCCGCATATCGACGATCGCCGGAATGTGCTCGATGAACATCGGACATTCTTCCATGCATGCCCGGCAGGTCGTGCATGACCAGAGCACGTCGTCGCTAATCACGTCGCCGACGAGCGTCCGGCCGTCCGGCGCAACGGAGGTGAGCGCCCCCTCTGCCGCTGCGCCGTTGGTTCCGGCGGCCCGCTGGGCAAGATAGCCGGGCCCCGCCGAAAGGAGATGGGCGCGGATGTCCAAGATCAGGGTCTTCGGCGAAAGGGGTTTGCCGGAAGCGGTCGCCGGACAGACGGCATGGCAGCGGCCGCACTTGATGCAGGCGGCGCTGTCGAGGAGCTGCTTCCAGGTGAAATCGGTCAGTTTGGCGACGCCGAGGGGCTCGCCGCGCTCGATCGCGCCTTCGAAGTCCTCAATCGGGCGCAGTGCCCGCCCCGCTTGCGGGTTGAAGAAGAAAATATTCAGCGGGCCAAAGAGCACGTGGCTCATCTTCGAGTAGCCGATCCAGGTCAAGACGCCGAGGGCTGCTAGGAGGTGAAGCATCCACATCGATTTGTGGAAACCGAGGACAAAGTCGACCGGCAGCGGCAGGAGCGCAAACGAAAAGACATAGGAAATCGGCGACCAGATAGCCCACTCGGGATGCTGAAGCGTTTCGGTAACGGCGAGCCGGGCTGCTTCAACGAAGAAGCCAGTCAACCCAACGACAGTGAACAGGGCGAGCGTGAGACCGTCATCGAATTGATATTCGAGCTTGCTCGCCTTCATAACGTAGCGGCGGTAGGCAGCCATGCCGACGCCGACGAGGAGGAGCAAGCCGAAGCTGTCGCCGAACAGCGAGTAAACGAGGTAGAACGGCCCGTTGAGAAAATGAATGCCGAAGAACCGCTCACCCCAGTAGTTCAGCGACTCCAAGATGGTGATGATCGTGAGAACGACGAACGAGCCGTAGATGAAGGCGTGCATCGTTCCCGCGTAGGCGTCGCGGCTGGTGCGGCGCTGGCCGAGCCCGAAGATAAGCAGATGGCGCAGGCGGCCGAGGAGGTCATTCGCCCGATACTCTGGTTTGCCGATCAGCCAGAGGCGATACCAGCGGCTGATGCCCCACCCAAGCAGCCCGACCATGAGCGCCGCCCCAAGATAGAGGACGATGCGCTCATCGCCGATATTCCAGAAGCTATCTCGACAGGGCAGCGGAGAGCAGCGAGGTTCCACGGCGGCCGTCCTTTCGATTGAGCTTCCCGGCGGCTCAGGTGCCGCCGACCGCAAGGTGAGGGCGCGTTATCGACGCCGTCATGGCGGGGAACGAGGCGCCGCTGTGTCAAGAGCACGTGAGCGCGCCGCCGACCATCGGGTGCAGCAGCTCGACCTTGTCGCCATCGCGAAGCGGGGTTTCGGGCGGGGAGTGTTCGCCATTGATCGCGATCATGATGAGGTCGTGATCGCTTGCGGGAAACTCGCGGTCGAGGATATCGCGCGCGCGCATGCCCGGCTCAAACGGGATCTGCTGTTCTTTCTTGCCCGACCGCGACAACTGGGGCAAGTCAAGGTACATCACGACAGTGATCACGCGGCTCGCCCCTCGGCGACTGCTCCCTCGTATACGAAAACCTGCACTCCCCGGGGATTGTACGGAGCGTCAATCCGCCTCGTCAAATGCGTTGGCCGCCGGGGAGGGCGCGCTCTGGGCGCGAAAGGAGCAAGCGGCGCAGAACGCGCTCGCCTCCTCGGATGCGATGGGCACGGGAGGAGGCGGTGCTTTAGGCGAGAATGCGCGAGACGGCGGTCGTTCTGTCGAGATAAGAAGCGCGCGTCGCGGCGAGTGCCGCATTCTCCCTCGGAGCTTCTGGAAGGATCGTCGGAAAAGGCTGGTCGCTGGGCGGCTGGGGGTGCTGCGCCGGCCTGCGGCTCGCTCGCAACGACAGGGAGCTGGACGTTCAGAGGCTCTCTAGGAAGTGAACCGTGCTGTCATCCCGACGGGCCTTGCAACGACGGTGACCCGGCGTGTGCGGAGGTTTGTGCCAGGGAGATGGCGTGCGCTCGCCCGCTGGACTCGGCAACGACAGCGATCATGCACTTTTTCTGCGACTGTTGGCGGAGAGCGCACCGAACGGCAGGGGACTGTCCCAGTAGCCGGCGCGAGAGAGAAAGCGCAGGTCGGCTGTCGTGATGGGTAAGGGTGCGCGCTGGTTCGTGCGGGGGTACGGCGGAAGGGAGGCCGTCACCGGAACGAGGGGGAGGAGATGTTCTGCCCCTCGAGCAGGGCGGCAGAGCAGCTGTCACGGCAGGCGAGGATGCGGGCGGGTCTTTGATGCCTCAGAAAGTGCAAGGCAGGAGGGTGGCCGTCATTGCGAGCCCAAGGCGAAGGGCGCAGCACTCCTGCCGGCATTCGTCCCTCGTCCCGGTCGCCGCTCTTTTCCCCAGAAGCAAGGCGCATGGCAATCCCGTCCTCTCGGCCGCTCCTGTCGTCCGCAGGGCCTGACGGCATCGAGCGGCAATTCTGTCCGCGCCTCCTCTCTCCCAGCTGCGGCTCTCACGACGACTTCGCCCGAGCGAGGCCCGGCGCCTGAATGCATCGCGCCGACACGACGGGGCGCGCCGGTGCGGGCGCTACAGGTTCGACGCCCCAAGCGAGCGCCCGCCGCAGACGATCAAGGTCTGGCCAGTGATGTAGGACGCTTCATCCGAGGCGAGGAAGAGCACGGCGTTGGCGATGTCGATCGGTTCGCCGATCCGGCCGAGCGGGGTGTTGGCGAGCATACGCTGGATATTCTCTTCGCTTGTCTGCCGCAGCAGGTCGGTCATCACCGCCCCGGGCGCGACAGCGTTGACGTTGATGTTGAACTTGCCGAGCTCGAGGGCGAGCGCCCGCGTCATGCCCACCAGCCCGGCCTTCGACGCCGAGTAGTTCGATTGCCCCGGATTGCCGAGCATCGCCCGCGACGAGATGTTGACGATCTTGCCGTAGCGCCGCTCGCGCATGCCGGGCACGACACACTTGATAAAGTTCCACGCGCCGAACAGATTGATCCGCAGCACCCGCTCGAAGTCCTGCGGCTCCATTCGAAAGATCGACTTGTCGATGAAGATGCCGGCATTGTTGACCAGGATGTCGACGCGTCCCAGCTCGCCGAGTGCCTGGTCGACCACAGCGCGCACGTCCTCGAAGTTCGCGACATCGCCGATGGCGACAAGCGCGCGCCGACCTTTCGCCCGCACGGCGGCTGCCGTTTTCTCCGCGCTGGCTCGGTCGATATCATTCACAACGACGTCTGCGCCTTCCTCTGCTAGCCGCAGCGCAATCGCCTCCCCGATCCCCTTGCCGGCGCCTGTGACTAGGGCGACCTTGTCACCGACTCGCACAGTGGTCCTCCTCGTCCGAAGTTCGGCGGCAGTGTAGCCCAAGCGGCTGGCGGTGCGGCGCTAGCGGTCGAGCAAATCGATCGGCTCTGCCGGGTCGGTAGCGCGGACATGCCGTCCGAACTGGGGATAGCGCTCGCGCAGCCGCTCCGCCATCTCCCACGCAGCGCGGCGGTATGAAAAGTGGCCGCTCGGTTTGGTGCGCAGCTCGGCAATATAGGCCGCTTCGGCGAGGTCCATCTTGAAGAGCGACCGGCAGCGTGTCGCGAGGGGCAGCAGATAGGTCGCGGCATGAGGAGCGCGGCTCGCGAGCTGTCGGACGGCGTCGTGCGCCCCGGCGATCGCGTCCGCGTAGCGCTGATGGAGCCCGGCAGCGAGCGCGGCCTCTGCTGCTTCTCCAAGGCCCTCGCGGAAGACCTCTGCTGCCGGGTCGACCCCGTAGATCGGGGAGAGCGGCTGCAGGATCTGCACGCAGCGCCGATGGCGGTGGAAGTCGCGGTAGGCGCCGAGATCGATGAGGAGATCGAACTTGACCGCATAGCCAGACCGGTGGAGCCGAAGCAGGTCATCGTGCCGGCCTCGGCAGCGCATCGTCAGGTCGAGCACCGCGTGTTTGCGCTCGTCGCTCCAGCTGCGGACAACCCCCTGCACTTGACGGTACGAGCGACCGTATTGGTCAGCGGAGAAGAGCGCGGTGGCGACCACTTCGTCGAGCGGGGTCTCGTCGTCGGCGAGCGCGACCCGCGCCGTCATGTCGGGCGGCAGGCCGTTCAGTTCGCGCCGCGCCAAGGCGACCAGCGCCTCATGCGTATGCGGGGAATAGCGGTCGGGGTGAGTATATTTGACCAACGTAGGGGCGACCGGGGTCGGCGTCAGCCACGCGAGCACCTCCTCGAGCGCTGCCCGGGCCGATGCGGGCAGCTCGGGGTGGGCCGCGACCGCCGCGACGTTGTTGCGGATCGCCTCGAGCAAGGGGGCTTCGGCCGGTCGTTGACAGGCAGCGCGCAGCTCTTGCCCGATCTGGCGGACTTCCTCGTACTCATTCGCCAGCAGACGACTGATCTGCCGTTCCAGCACCCGAGCGCTCACCACTTGGCCGACGCTTGTCGCCGTGGCGAGGGGCAGCAGCCCGCGAGTGACATCAAAGGCGCGCGCGCGCAACGTTCGGCGATAGTCCCGCTCATCCATCGCTGCTGGCCGGGGCACGGTCGCGGTCAAGATGGCGAGCAGCGTCTCTGTCAGAGCGCGGTATTCCGCGAAGAGCCGATCCGCGACAGCGCGGAAGAACTCGGCGTCGTCTCCTTCAAGCCCCGGCGGGACGATGTAGCCAGTCCGCGAAAAATCCTGATAGCGCGTTGAACGCTCCTGGCCATCCCAGAGCGGCTCGTCCACCAGCACAATCGCCGCCAAGATCGAGATGTCTTCGACCGCGAAGAACAGATGCGCGAGGTCCGCGATCGAGCGGTGGCCGTATTGAAAGTAGAACGTTTCCAGGAACCGCTCGGCTTTCTCCGCATTCAGTTCGGTGATGCTCTCCAGCATCGATTGACTGGAGCGGCTGTATTTCGCCATTGCATACGCTTGGATCTCGGGGGGGACGCCAGTCACGCTATAGATCCGCATCGGGTCACCTCCCGCTGGAACGCTTGCTTGCCTGACGATACGCTCCAAACACCGGTCCTGCTAGAAGTTATCTCGGATCGCGCGCGCGAAGGGAGAAGCCTCCTCGGGAGCGGCGCGGACGCGCCTCAGGTCGTGCTGTCGGCCGCTGCATCGCGGCTCGCTCGGCGGGCTGGAGAGCCCGCGACGTCTCGGCCGGCGCCCGGGGGCTGCGCCGCTGCTTCCCTGAGGGTGGATGCGGTTGGCGCTGAGCGCATGCGGCAGCGCAGCATCGCCCTTGACAACAGCGGCGCGGCTGGCAACGATCGCCTGCAGGGGGGTGTCATGAAAACCTTCGCCGATCTCGAGGTTGGCATGCGCTTGCCGCCGCTGAAGATGACGGTCACCGAGGAGTGGATTGCCACCGATCTCGCGCTGGCAGCCGACCCGAATCCGCCGGAGAAGAACCCCGATCACTTCGGCAGTGTCATCGCGCCGCCCGCCTTGACGAATGCCGATTTTGATCGCGTTCTGCGCGCGAACGGCTTCGACATGTCCGGCGTGATCCCAACCAAAACCCGCCACGAGTATTTCGGCCCCCTGCATCTGGGTCAGACGATTGTCACAACGTGCGAAGTGATTGACAAGTATGAGCGGAAGGGCAGAATTTATGTCACTTTCGAGTTTGTCACCTCGGACCTGACAGGGCGAGTGCTCGTGAAAAAGCGAGATACACTGCTCCAGATGCCAGTGGAGGCAGCCTGATGCAGGCGACGATCGAGACCCCGATTGGCGCTGCGTTGCCGGAATGGAGAGGCGTCGCCTCGAATGTGCACGCTCGGACTGATCGAGCGGGCGAGATGAATGTCCATGACGACGCGGCTGCGCAGAAGCTTGGCTTCCAACGCGGACTTGTTGCCGGCGGCCAAAGTCTCGCCTGGATCTCGCGCGCGCTTGTCCACTTTTTCGGGCCGACGTATTTCCAGACCGGCCGGCTCGAAGTGACCTACGTTTCCCCGGTGTACGACCAGGACCGCATCACGGTCAAGGGAGCGGTGCGCGCGCGTGTCCCCGAGGGGGAGGGGGTTCGGCTTGTCTGCGATGTCTGGCTCGAGCGTGAGGACGGCACGAAGGCGGTTGTCGGCACGGCCTCCGCAGTCGTTCGGGGCTGAGCGATGACCGAACCGCTCCGTGCGGCGATCCGCGCGGCGATGCCGGCCGCCCGCGCCGACCTCGAGCGGCTCATCCGCATCCCCTCGGTCGCGTTTCCCGGCTTTCCGTCCGAGCCGGTGCGAGCAGCGGCCGACGCAACGCGGGAGATCCTCGCCGCTGCCGGCTATCAGGGCGCGCGCCTGATTGAGATCCCGGGCGGGCAGCCGGCAGTCTATGCCGAGATCCCCCCTCCTCCTGGCGCGCCGACCGTGCTCCTCTACGCTCATTATGATGTTCAGCCCGCCGGCGACTGGCCCGAGGCCTTCACCCCTGTCGAGCGAGACGGGCGGCTGCGCGGCCGCGGAGCGGCGGACGATAAGGCGGGCATCATCATGCACGCACTGGCAGCGCGCGCATATGACGGCCGGCCGCCCGTCGGCATCAAGGTGATCGTCGAAGGGGAGGAGGAGACAGGAGCAAGCCGCCTCGAAGCGACCCTCAGCGACTATCGCGACCTGCTGCGTGCCGACGCGATCGTCGTCGCGGACGCGGGCAACTGGAAACTCGGCGTGCCGACCCTGACCACGACCTTGCGCGGAGTGGTCAAGGCGGTCGTCGAAGTGCGGGCACTTGAGAAGGCCGTGCATAGCGGGCTGTTCGGCGGTCCGGCCCCGGATGCGCTGATCGCCTTAGTGAAGATGCTGTCGGCACTCTACGATGATGAAGGCAACACCGTTCTCCCCGGGCTGGCGCGCGAGCCGTGGGAAGGGCTGGACTATCCCGAAGAGGAGTTTCGCCGGCAGGCGGGCGTTCTGCCCGGGGTCGCTCTCGCCGGCAGCGGCACGCTCTCTGAGCAGCTTTGGACAAGCCCCTCCGCCGCAATCATCGGGCTGGATGCGCCGCGGGTCGAGGGCGCGGGGAATGCGCTCGTGCCGGCTGCCCGCGCCGCCATCGCCCTGCGCATCCCGCCAAGGCAGGACCCGCAGGAAGCCTTCCACCTGCTTGCGCAGCATCTCCGGGCGGTCGCGCCGTGGCAGGTCCAAGTCGATATCCGATGCGAGGGGGTGGGCGCCGGCTTTGCCGTCGATACTGCTGCTCCCGCCTTTGCCGCTGCCCGCCGCGCGCTCGAACGCGCGTACGGCCAGCCGGCGGTGCTGATGGGCTCGGGCGGGTCGATCCCGCTCATCCCTGCCCTCGCAGCCGCCTTCCCCGGCGCGGCAATCGTTCTGTGGGGTGTCGAAGACCCCGAGGCGGGCATCCATGGGCCGAATGAGGGCGTTGATCTCGCGGAGCTCGAACGGATGGCGCTCGCGGAAGCGCTCTTCCTTGAAGAGTTGGCTGCTGCGTCCTGAGCGCGTCCGAATACAGGAGGACCGATGCCGAGCCGCGCGCATCCTTGGCTGACTGCTCCCGCGCCGATGGCAGCGCTGCCGCGCGATCAGTTAGAAGACCGGATCGAGCAGTTGCTCGCCTCGCAGAACATGGCGGTGCTGGCGACCGTCGACCGGCGCGGCGACCCGGTTGCCAGCCCGGTTGAGTATTACCACGCCGGTCTCACCGTCTACTTCGTCGCCGACACCGGCTCGCCGAAACTGGCGAACCTCCGGCGCCACCCGCGCGTCTCGCTCGCGATCTTTGCGCCGAACGTCGGCTGGGCAAGCGTCCGCGGCTGCCAACTCTTCGGTGAGGCGCGTGTCCTTGAGCCCGGCACGCCCGAGCACGCCGCCGGGATGGAAATCTACCGCTGGCAATCGTCCGCTGCTGACCTCGGCCGCCCAATCGTTGCGCCGCCCGCTACGCCGCTGGTTGAGGTGACGCCGCACCGCATTGTCTATACCGAACTCTGGCTGCGCAAGCACGGGTATGCTGCCAAGCAGGTCTGGCGTCTCCAGCCCTGAACGGCGGATAACGCGCCTGCTCCTTGGCCGACAGCGGCTCCGCAGTTCTGCATGTCCGGAAGACCGCTGCTCGCGCCTCAACGTCGGTCGGTCGGGGGGCAGAACGGGTGCAGAGGACGGGGTTCCCGCGGCCCGCTGCGCCGGCCTTGCAGCGATGGTGAAGAAACGCATCTCCTAGCGGCAGTGGGCGCACGCGCGCGGCTGGCGCGTGCCGGGCGAGTATCAGGCGTGCCTGAATGCGTCAGAACGGTGCCGGCAAGGACGATACCGTCCCGTTATGCGCGGGCGAGTGGCAGTCGCGCCTGAAGGCGTCAAAACGGCGTAAGGAAGGACGATTCTGTCATTGCGCGCCGGGCGCAGCCCGGCGCGGCAATCCCCCTCACCACAAAGAGCGCCCATCCGCATGGAGCGCTAACCGGATCACCTTCCGGCAGGGCAATCCTGACCAGCGCGAAGAGTGCCTCCCGTCGGCCGCGAGGCGTACGCTGGGAGCACTCCTCGGCGCTGCGAACACATGCGTCCATCAACCGGTGAAGGGCGTGCCGTCGGCGCCGTACACTGCGCTGGCAGAGGGAGGGAACGATGACCGCGAAGGCGCATCCCTGGCTCGCTCAGCCGTCGCCGCGCGCGACCTTACCGCGTGACCAGCTCGAAGCGCGGATCGAGCAGTTGCTCGCGACCCAAAACATGTGCGTTGTCGCGACGATGGGGAAGAACGGTCCGGTTGCCAGCCCAGTCGAGTATTACCATCATGGCCTGACAATCTATTTCGTCTCGAACTCGGGCGCGCCCAAGCTCCGCAATATGGAGCGCGACCCGCGCATTTCTGTCGCCATCTTCCAGCCCTTGGTTGGGTGGGCGAGCGCGCGGGGCTGTCAGCTGTTTGGGAAGGCGGAGATCCTGCGGCCAGGCACTCCCGAGCACGAAGCCGGAATGGAGATCTATGCCTGGCAGAAGGGCGCTGCCGATCTCGGCCGCGGTTTTGACCAGCCGCCCCAGCTCCCGCTGATCAGGCTCGTTCCAGACCGGATCGTCTACACCGAGCATTACTTGCGGAAAGAGGGCTACGCGCCCCGGCAGATCTGGCGGCGCGACGGCTGACGGCCGGCAGAGGGTGCACGAGGCAATACTTCCATCCTAGCGTGCAGGAAGGCGCGGCGTGGCCGGGCGGCAGGGCGGCGCCGCCCGGCCGCACGCTCCCCGCGAGACGGAGACGCACCCCGACAACGAGGGCCGTCTTCCGCCGCAAGCGCGCCTGTGCTTCAGAAAGGGGCGGAGCGCGCTCGCGCGGAGTTCGGCGGCGGCGCTGGGCGTCACCCTGTCGACGCGGGGCGGGCAGTCCGAGGCCGAGTTCCGGGCATCGCCGGCGCCTGCGCGTTCGCCCTGCCGCGAAACCGCGGGCCCTCCCGACACTCTCGGCGGCCCAGCATGGTACGGCGGAACCGCTCGCCGAAGGAGGCTGCTCCGCCGCCGAGGAGCGGGAAGCGCCGAGGACAGCGCCAACGCGATCCCGTCCCCCGTCCTCAGCGCATGACCCGCCGCAGGCCCATGCACGCCCCGATCCCCTTCTCGTTCCTGCGCGAAGTCATGGCCGCCGGGCGGACCGACCTGTTCGGACCCCTCTCCCATTTCGTTGAGGCCCCGCCACCCGCGCGGGCATGACGAAGTGACGCAGCCGGGCGCTCCGCTCCCCACAGTCGGACGCGAAAGAGCGCGCGTTCTGTCTCCGCTGCTCCCAGCGCACCGGCAGAGCCGCCGGCAGGGTGCGCGGCTGCTTGCAGCCGCGCGGGGTCTGCGGGAGCGACGGGCGCGCTGACGATCGCCTGCTGCTGGGGCGCGCGGCGGGACTCCCCCCGGCAGGATGGTTGGCATCGCGGCCGGCGTCGCGGGCCGTCCATCCGCTCTTCGGCACCCAGGGACAGCGACCGCGTAAACGATGGTGCGCAGCAGCTCACAGCGACAACCTGCCCTTCGGAACGCCGCAAAGCAGCCGCTCTCTAAGGACGACCGCGCGCGGCGCGCTCTTACTCTCGGCTGCGTGGCGAGCCGAAGCGGATACCTGCTCAGACACCGCTCCCTTGCCGCAGAGCCGCAGCATCGTCAGTGGGGGCGTGCAGTGCGCTGGCCCGTCCAAGCGCGGTCGGCCTCGGGCTCGATGCGCCGCTCGAGCAGGGTCTGCCGAAGCGAGCAGCGGCCTCGACGACGTGCTCGACACGGTCCCTTCCGCGAGTTCCCGCTTGACCTCGCAGCACAGGTCGCCTCCGAAGCGGCCCGGGGCGCGCGCCTTGGAGGCCCGTTCCGTCTTGCGGGGCTGCAGACGGTCCAAATGGCCGGGGAGGATGGCCGAGGAACTGGTATCCTTAGCACGGCGCGTGCGTTGGCCGCGTCGACACCGAAGAACTGTACCGCTGGGAGCACACACCTTCTGAAGGCGGAGGGGGCTTGCTCGCGGCGTGTCACGGGCCGGCGCTGCCTATCGCGGCCCGCTGCCGGAGCGGAGCACGGAGCAGAGGAGGAGCACAATGGTTCGCCCGCAGATCGGCACCACCCCTGCGTTCACCGAGCTTGATACCGAACTGTATCTCGATTTCGTCCAAGGACTGTTCGGCTTCGTCAGCAAACTTGACGCCGCCGCCCGTCCGCTCGTTGAAGCGGAATATGCTGCCTTCCGTGAGCGCGAGGGGCGGCCGATCACGGACATCAACGAGGCGCACGAGCGGTTCGGCAAGCTGCCGATCGTCGCTGCGCGGCATCGCATTCGCCATGCCATCCAGACGATGAACCATACTGCTGTCCGCACCGACCTCGAGCGGCGGCGAGAGGAACTGCTCGCGGAACTCGACCGCGCCGAGAAGATGGGGCCGGGCACGCTTCAGTACGACCCGAACTGGAAGATCCCTGAGTACGCTACGCGCGAGATCCATCGGCTGCGCGGCGGCTACGTCACCGACCCCCTCGCCGGGTACTTCTACCACGCCAACACCCGTCAGTTCTACGGAGGGCGCAACGACTACGACGAGATGCACCAAGCGCAAGTCGACAAGCTCCCCATCCCGGCGGATGGGCAGGTGCGGCGGATCCTCGAGATGGGGTGCGCCTCCGGGCAGAGCGCGACCGCGCTCAAGCGCCGCTTTCCGAACGCCGAGGTCTGGGCGATCGATGTCGGCATCCCGATGCTCCGCTACGCGCACAAGCGCGCGGTCGACCTCGGCCTCGAAATCCATTTCAAGCAGGCGCTCGCCGAAGATACCGGCTTTCCGCCCGCCTCGTTCGACATGGTCTATGCCTACATTCTCTTCCACGAGCTGCCGCTCGAGATTGCGGAGAAAGTGTGCGCCGAGGCTGCGCGGATCGTGCGTCCTGGCGGGCTCTTCCTCGTCCTCGACTTTCCGACCATCGATACACCGATGGGGCAGGCGCGCGGCATTTACGGCGAGATCCTCGGCGATATCGACCGCCGGCATAATGAAGAGCCGTATCGCGAAGCGTTCACCCACTCCGATTTCAGCGCGATGCTGCGCCGCCACTTCCCCAAGGTCGAAGTGATCACCGAGGGCTTTGGGCTGCCGCTGCGCGTTGCCACGCGCTAGGCCGCCTGCGACACCGTTCAGGCGTCTCTCTCGGCGCCATCGCGCCCAAGGTCGGCGTTGTCGGCATCGGTGTCGAGCAGCTGCTGCGCGGCAAGGCGGAAGCCGGCTTCGAGCGCTTCGACTTGGCGGACCACCGTCTCGCAGGTAGCAACAAACTCAGCGGTGGTGATCAGGCTCGGGGGCAGGTTGTGCATGTAGGAGACCACCGCCTGATTGTTCACCTGCTCGATGCACCAGAAGCCGCGCTGGTTGTGCGCGTTGCGCTCGAGGAGAAAGGCGAGCAGCGGCGCCGGCAGGTCCTGCGCCGATGCCTCGCGGATCGCGCTCTGGCAGGAGAATTCCCACACCTCTCCCATATCGATCACGAGGAGCGTCTGGGTGCTCTCACCAATCCCAAAACGGATGATTGCCCGCTGATCGTCGAGATCGTGGATCGCGATCCCGGCGGCATCGGCGAGGGTCTGGATATGCGCGCGAAAGCCGTTTCCCATCGGCCTCCTCCTCTCGGCGACTGCCCACCCGCATTGTGCCGAATTGCGGCCCGAATGTCGCCCACTTGATGCGCTCTGTTCTCAAGAGCGAGAGATGTCCGGCGCGCGCAGGCAGACGTTTCACGCCGGCGCGAGAGCGGTGCCGATGTCATCGCCCGCCTCAAGGCCAGAGCGCGCCGGCCCCAGCACGCTTCGGCCGCGCTCGCCGCTCTCCTCTCCTGCGGCCGAGAGCGTGACGCCCCCTCGCGTTGAGGCGCTGACTCCCCGTCGCCCAGAGCGGGCGCACCTTCCCTGCCGGCAGAAAGGCGCGCGCCTGGCCCACCGTGTTCCGCCCGACCCTGGCCGACGCCCGCTCGCTGCGGCGGGCGACAACGCGCTCGGGTGAACTCCGGCGGGGCGGCAGGCAGTTCCCGGGAGCTGCGTGCTGCTGCTGCCGCTCAAGGGGCGAGGCGCACCGGGACCGTGCCGCTTGCGGCAGGGAGGACCGGGAGCGCGGTTCGGTCGTCGCCGAGGCAGGACGGCGCCAATCGAAAAGAGGGCCGCGCTCCAGTATCGCCTGTCCCGTCGTGTACACTTCAAGCAGGCACGTTCCCGTAGAGAGAGGCGGGCGCCGATTGTGCGGCTCGGATCGGCATGGATCAGCGCTATATCCGCAATTTCTGCATCATCGCTCATATCGACCACGGCAAGTCAACCCTCGCGGATCGACTGCTTGAATACACCGGCACCATAAGCGAGCGCGAGATGGAAGAGCAGGTGCTCGACTCGATGGACCTCGAGCGCGAGCGCGGCATCACCATCAAGCTGCATCCGCTCCGGATGTATTACACCGCCAGCGACGGCATCGAATATGAACTGAACCTGATCGACACGCCGGGGCATGTCGACTTCACCTACGAGGTATCGCGCTCGCTCGCGGCGGCAGAGGGGGCGATCCTCGTCGTTGATGCCAGCCAAGGCATTCAGGCTCAGACCCTCTCGAACGTCTATCTCGCGCTGGAGAATGACCTCCACCTGATCGCTGTCGTCAACAAGATCGACCTGCCGAATGCCGACCCCGAGAAGGTGATCCACGAGATCGAAGAGGTGATCGGGATCCCCCGCGAGGACATCATCCTCGCGAGCGCAAAGGAAGGACGAGGCACGCGGGAGATCTTGGAAGCGATCGTTCACAAAATTCCGCCGCCCGCCGGCAATCCAGATGCGCCGACGCGCGCGCTTATCTTCGACTCAAAGTATGACCCCTACAAGGGCGTGATCGCGTATGTGCGCGTCGTCGATGGCAGGCTCGAACGGGGGCAGAAGCTGCTCCTGATGTCGAACCAGAAAGAGATCGAGCCGGTCGAGGTGGGCATCTTTCGCCCGGAGATGACGCCGGTCGATCGTCTCGAGGCGGGTGAATCGGGGTATGTCGCCACCGGCTTGAAGCAGGTGCGCGAGTGCCGCGTGGGCGATACGATCACGCTCGCGGAGACGCCGGCTGCCGAGCCCCTGCCGGGCTACCGACCTGCCAAGCCGATGGTGTTTGCGGGGCTGTACCCCGTCGACGGCGCCGATTATCCGCTGCTTCGCGACGCCCTCGACAAGCTGAAGCTGAACGATGCGGCGCTCGTCTATGAGCCGGAAACCTCGGCGGCGCTCGGTTTCGGCTTTCGCTGCGGATTTCTCGGCCTGCTCCATATGGAGATCATTCAGGAGCGGCTCGAACGCGAGTACGGCCTGCAGCTCCTCGCCACCGCGCCGAGCGTCGAATATCACGTCACCAAGACCAACGGCGAGGTAGTGGTGGTGGACAACCCCGCCGACCTGCCGCACGGCTCCGTGATCCAAGAGATCGCCGAGCCGTGGATGACGATCACAATCATTGTTCCCGCGCGCTACATCGGCCAGATTATGGAGCTCGTCACCTCGCGACGCGGGGAGTTCGTCAAGATGGAGTATCTCGAATCGTCCGGCCGCTCCGATACGGTGGCGGGCGATCAGCGCGTCTTGCTGCAGTACGACATCCCGCTCAGCGAGATCCTCGTCGACTTTTACGACCAGCTGAAGTCGCGGACACAGGGCTACGCCTCGCTCGACTATGCGTTCAAAGAGTATCGCGCCGGCCGGTTGGTGAAACTGGACATTCTGGTCAACAATCAGCCGGTCGATGCTTTGTCGATCATCGTCGACGCCGGCTCTGCGTATGAGCACGGCAGGCAGCTCGTCGAGAAGCTCCGCGGGCTCATCCCGCGCCAGCTGTTCGATGTCCCCATTCAAGCGGCGATCGGCAGCCGCGTCATCGCCCGCGAGACCGTGCGGGCGCTGCGCAAAAATGTGCTCGACAAGTGCTACGGCGGCGATGTCACGCGCAAGCGCAAGCTGCTCGAGAAACAGGCCGCTGGCAAGAAGCGGATGAAGCGGATCGGGCAGGTGGAAATCCCCCAAGAGGCGTTTCTTGCCGTTCTCCAGTTGAGCCGCTAGCGCTCGTTGCGCCGGTCGCGCCCGCTGCCGCCCCAACCGAAGCCGTGTCGGCAGTCCCGAGTGCCCGGCGCTCCTGCCCGCAGCTCGGGCGGCGGTCGCCGCCAGCGCATGCCAGCAGCGGGGTCCGATGGTCCCGCACCGACGAGCTGCGCGCTATTGCGCAGCCTCCCGCGCTCGGCGCCACGCGCAGGGGAGCTGGCGGCCGCGCAAACTGCCAGAATGCGGCGCGCCGCCGGTTGCTGCGCCGGCCTCGGGGCTGAGCGAGTGCGTTAGGCGGTCAGTTCGTGAACGAGCGCGACCGTCTCGCGCAGCGCCTCTGCCGACGTGCCGGGGAGGACGCCGCCGCCGAGATTGACGATATGTCCCGGCCGACCGTCTGCCTCAGCGAGCAGGGCCGCGACGCCCTCGCGCAGCGGCGCGCCCCGGGTGAGCAGCAGGGTCGGGTCGAGGTTGCCCTGCACTGCCCGGCCTCCTCCGCGCTCCCAGGCGGTGCTGAGCGGCACGCGATAGTCGATGCCGAGCGCGTCTCCGCCGGCCGCGCTCATCGCTTCGAGAAGGTGCGCGTTGTTCGTTGCGAAGTGGATAGTCGGCGTGCCAGTCAGCGCGGCGAAGATCCGCGCGGTGTAGGGCGCTGCGAAGCGCATCCAGTCGTCGCGTGAGAGCACCCCTGCCAGCGAGTCGAACAGCTCGATCACGTGGGCGCCCGCGGCGACTTGGGCACGCAGGTGGCGAGCAGTCACCTCGGCGAGCGCGCTGAGCAGCGCGTCCCAGGCGGCGGGCTCGGTGCGCAGAAAGGCCTTTGTCACTCGCCAGTCGGCGGAGTGACCGCCTTCGATAAGGTAGGCGGCGACGGTGAAGGGTGCGCCGGCGAACCCGATGAGCGGCACCCGCTCTCCCAGCGCCCGTCGCGTCAGGCGGATGCCCTCGAGGACGTAGTCAAGGGCTGGCTCTGCTTCCTGAGGACGGAGCCGCTCGATATCGGCGAGCGAGCGGATGGGAGGGTCGACCCGTGGCCCGACCCCGGGGAGAATATCGAGCGCCGCCCCCATTGCTCGAGGAATGAGCAGAATGTCGGCGAAGAGGATCGCCGCGTCAACGCCGCACCGCTCCACAGGTTCGAGTGTCACCTCGGCGACGACCTCCGGCCGCTCGCACATCTCGAGAAAGCGCAGCCGTTGCGCGATTGCGCTGAAGCGCGGCATCGCTCGCCCGGCCTGCCGGTGGAACCAGACCGGCGGCCGCGGGGTGGGGCGCCGTGCGAGCGCGCGGAGGAGCAGATGGTCTTCCTGCACAGGAACCTCCGAGGTGTCTGCCACGCGAATTGTGCCTATGATCCTGCCTGCCGTGAATAGACCGCCCGTCCTCCTCTTCGTCCAACATGGCTGGGCAGATCGTGCCCGCTCGCTGAGCGCCCTTGCGCGCCGGCTTGTCACTCCCACGACCACCGTGGTCAATCCGGACCTCGGCTTTTTTCAGACCTGGACGCGGATGGACCTCCTCGTCGACCGAGTAGAACGGGAGGCGGCCGCGGCGATCGCGGCCGCGCCGGGGTCGCTCATCCGTGTTGTCGGGCATTCGATGGGCGGGCTGATCTGGCTGGAAGTGCTGAACCGCCACCCGGAGTGGTGGACCCGCATCGATGGGGTGGTGCTCCTCGGCTCCCCTATCGGCGGTGCGCGCCTTGCGCATCTTGCTGATCCGCTCGATCTCACGATCGGGCGCGACCTTAAGGTAGACCGCCGGCCGCTGGCGAGCCAGCTGGCAAGGCGCATGCGCCTCCTCTCAATCGCGGGGAAGTCTGATGCTGCAGGGGATGGCGTTGTCCGCATTGCTGACGCCACGGCGCCTGGCATCCGGACTGTCGTTGTGCCGGGCGTGCCTCATCGCGATCTTCGGACGAGCCGGCCCGTTCTCCTCCTTGCCCGAGAGTTCTTCCGCAACCGGAAGACGACTATGCCGTCCCCGCAAACCCTCATCGCTCGGCTGCGCGCGATCCCAGGGATGACCGACAGTCGGCAGCGATCGATCTTCCTGCCTCCGCTTGCGGTGCTGTTCCGCGACGGCACAACGCTGCTCGCAGGCCGGACGGTGCTCGGGGTCACCGAGGTTGCTCTCGTCGCGCCGGCCGGCACGCCGCTGTACGCTGGCTACGTCGGCAAGGACGCCGTCGTTCACCTCCGCGCCGGCCTCGCGGCGATCGCCGCAGACTACGCGAGCGCTATCCTCTGGGCAGCGCAGCAGAGAGAGGGATGAACGTGCGGGGACAGCTCGTGCGCCGCCTCGGTATCGGGATTGCGGCGAGCTGCGCTGCCGGACTGGGCACCGCATGGCTGACGCGAGTTCGGACCGACCACCTCCGCAGTCGGCCGAACCCGGCGACCACCTATGACGAAGCGATGGCGCGCTTTCAGGCGCTGGCCGCGCTCGATGGACCCGCCGTCAACCCGGTCTGCCGATCCGCATTGCTGACCCACGGGCGGCGCGTGCGGCGAGCGATCGTCTTCATTCACGGGATGACCAACTGCCCGGCGCAGTTCGAGCCGTTAGGCCGGTTGTTCTTCGAGCGCGGCTACAACGTGCTCCTGCCGCGCATGCCGCAGAATGGCTACGCTGACCGGATGACAACTGCGCTGTCCCGCCTGACCGCGGAGCAGCTGCGCGACTTTGCCGACCAGATCGCGGATATCGCGGCAGGGCTGGGAGAGGAGGCCATTGTCGCTGGCCTGTCAGCGGGCGGGGTGGTCGCTGCTTGGATCACCCAGTTTCGCGCCGACATTGCGCGCACCGTCCTGATTGCGCCCTCGCTTGGGCTGGGCCGCTATCGCCCCACGCTTCAGCAGCTGCTGCTGCGGGCGCTCTTGCGGGTGCCGAACATCCAGACACAACGTCTCCGCCCCTTTGAAGATGGCCCGCCGTACAGCTACTACGGCTACTCAACGCGCGCCCTTGGCGAGGTGCTGCGCCTTGGGCTGGCGACAACGCGGGCGGCGCTCCAAGGACCGCCGGCCGTGCAGGACGTGATCGTCGTCACGAATGCTAACGACGCGGCTGTGAACAACAATGTCACGCGCCGGCTCATCGCTCTCTGGCAGGCCCAGGGGCTCGAGCGCGTCACCTCCTATGACTTCCCGAAGCGTGCCGGTCTTGTCCATGACCTGATCGACATTCATCAGTCCAAGCAGCGGACCGACCTCGTCTATCCGACGCTGCTCGATCTGATCGACCGGCCGGCGGCGCGCGTCTGACGTCTCAGACCTGCCTGCGCGGAAAGCGCCCGACGCATTGCCCGCCGCGCTCTCTACGCGCAGGAGGCCGCTCCTTCCCTCCCGATGAGGGCCATGCTCATCAAGGGCGCGCCCGGCCGACCTCCGCGCTAACTGGACGGGGGCTGCACGTTCAGTTGGAGGACCATCGGGGTTCGGACAAGCGGTCTCGTCAAACGGACAGTCAGCTGGGGGCGGCGACGGGGGCGCGGGGCTTTTCTGCGCATGGTTGCCCTCGCGTATCGGAGACGGTGAGCGGCCAGACTATGACAAGTATATGTCAAATCACAGACGAGGTGTGTAATTGATCTGTTAGCCTCGTAAATCCTCGGTGAAGTTCTCTTGCCGCTCCTCAGGCACCGCTCCGCGCGGGAGACCGCTCGTCTGGGCGTTATGACGCCGCGCGGCGCGGCGGCGCTCGGAGGGAGGGCGCGACCTGCTCCGGCGCCCCAGCCGCGCCCTCGTTCGGGGAGAACGGACGGCGCAGCTCCTGAGCGCGCGCCTTCCCGGGGACGGTCGTGTCGGCGCCGACGGCTTGTCTTCCCCCTGCGCTTCGCTCCGGCACGCGCGCGACGCGGTCGCGTATCGTCCCGCTCCGCGATTGCAACCATTCGCTGGAGACAGCGGACGGCGACAAGGTCTTGCTTCGCGAGCTTTTCTGGCGGGAACTCAGCTTCGGCCAGACGCCTCGCCGACTTGCCCGCGGCAGGGCGCGTCAGCCGGCGCGTTGCTACAATCGCTCCTTGCGGCCGCGGTGCGCGTGAAGCAAGCGGTCGGTACGGATACGCCTCCATGGAGCGAACCCAAGCGGGCTGGCGTCCCCGGACAACCCTGCAGCTGCCCGGCGCGCCGGCAGTCGGCCGCGGCGCACGGCGCAGCGCGCTTGCGGAGTGCAAACCGAGCTTCCTCGCGGTGATGGCGGGCGGCCTTGCAGGGCGCGGCGGCTCGGTCGTGCGTGGCCCCGCGATCACCCGCGTGATCGCCGCGAGCGGCGTCTTTCGCACTGGCGGGGCGGCTGGCGCTCGCAAAAGCAACTTCATCTTCTCGGGCGCGCTCGGGGCGCCGATTGCTCACCCTGTCGTCAACAGCCGCCCGGAAAGCAGTCCGAATGCCGGCGGCATAGCGGCTGCGGCCGTCCGCACGAGGCTGCTCTCCGGCGGCGCCGTCCGCTTCACGCAGGGGAGCACCGCCGGCGCGGCCGTTGGCAGGGGGACCGACAGCAGCGGCGCGAGCGCGCGCAACCAGCGAGGAGCATATTGGCTGACGAGACGGCAGCGCGTTGAGCGGGCGGCCGAGGGTGAGGTCGCGGTCTCCCGAGGGGCGTTCCTATCGCCTTGCTCGGCCAGCCGGCCGGTTGCCCGCGGGCAGCGCAGCGGGAGAAGGTGACAATGCCGATGAGCGACTATCCCCATGTCTTCTCGCCCTTCGATCTGGGCGGTATCCGGCTCAAAAACCGGATTTTCATCAGCGGCCATACGACGAATTTCGGCGAGAATACGCTGCCGAGCGATCGCGATGTCGCCTATCACGCCGAGCGCGCGAAAGGCGGCGTCGGACTGATCTTCACGGGCGGCATTCGCGTTCATCCGGCGAGCGTCGACCGGGCGCAGTGCATTGTCGCCTATGATGAGCGGGCACTGCCGCGTTTCCGGCAGATCACCGAGGCCGTCCATGCGCACGGCATCCCAATCTTCGCTCAAATCCTCCACACTGGGCGGCAGACGACAAACGTCCACCTGCGCATGCCGTCGTGGGCGCCCTCCCCGGTGCCGTGGTCGGCGACCGGCGCGATCCCGCATGAGATGACGCCGCGTGAGATGGAGGAGGTGAAGGATTCCTTCGTCTTCGCCGCTCAGCTTCTCGCGGATGCTGGCTACGACGGATTGGAGGTGCATTTCGGGCATGGGCACCTCCTGCATCAATTTCTCTCGCCGGCGGTCAACAAGCGCCAAGACGACTACGGCGGCAGCGTCGAGAACCGGCTCCGCTTCCCGCTCGCCGTGCTTCGCGCCGTTCAGCAGGCAGTTGGCGATCGCATGGTGGTGGGCATTCGAGTCTCGGGGGATGAGCTCGTTCCCGGCGGCCTCGGCCTCGCGGAGAGCGTCGACCTGATCGCACGCATCCATCAGGCGGCGCCTGTCCAATTCATTAATGTCTCGGTGTCGGCGTACGCCTTGCCGAGCATCGGCTTTCATGTCGCCGAGATGAACTATGGTCTTGCCCCCTTCCGCCACGTTGCCTTCGCCGTGCGCGAGGCGGTCCCCGACGTGCCCGTCTTCACGATCATTCGGTATACCACCCTTGCTGCCGCCGAGGAGACGCTTGCGACCGGCAAGGTTGACCTTGTCGGGATGACGCGCGCCCACATGGCGGACCCTCATCTGATCAAGAAGACAATCGAGGGACGCGAGGCGGAGATCCGTCCGTGCGTCTCCTGCAACTTCTGCATTGGTCAGCTTGCCAAGATGGTGCCGATCACCTGCATGATGAACCCGACGGTGGGCAAGGAGCGGGAATGGCCTGTTGATCCGCCCAAGACCGCCGCGCCGCGCCGAGTGTTGGTGGTCGGCGGCGGCCCCGCAGGACTGGAGGCAGCGCGCCTCGCCGCCGAGATGGGCCATCATGTCACTCTCTGGGAGCGGTCGGATGCGCTCGGCGGGCAGCTGCGGGTGGGGCAGCGGGGCGCCGGCCGGAGCGACCTCGGGCTCGCCATCGATTACTTCACCCGCCAGCTCGACCGGCTTGGCGTCGACGTTGTCCTCTCCTATGAGGCGACGCCAGAGCGGATCCGCGCCGCAGGGGCGGAGGTGGTCATTCTCGCGCTCGGTTCGACGCCAACCCCTCTTGTCATCGAGGGGTACGGGCCGGCGCCGACGGCGGCGGAGGTGCTCGCCGGCGACCTCGCTTCCTATGCCGGCCGCCGAGGGGTTGTCGTCGACTTGATCGGCAGCTGGGCAAGCGCCTCTGTGGCGGAGACCTTAGCGCGCGCTGGTGCGCAGGTCACCCTCGTCTCGCCCGGCGACGTCGTCTTCTGGGATATCAACATGTACAGCCGGGCAACAGCGATCGATCGGCTGGTCGCTCTCGGCGTCGTTCTTCGGATGTACCGCCGGCCGCTCCGCTATGAGCAGGGGGCGCTCCTCATCGGCGATGTGCTCTCCAGCATCGAGGAGCGTCTCGAAGGGGTGGAGTGGATCGTCGCCGTCACACCCAATACGCCGCAGGCGCTGCTTGCACGCGAGCTGGAGAACGAGATCCCCCAGCTGATCACGATCGGCGACATGCGCGCTCCGCGCTCCTTGCTCGAGGCGATCTACGAGGGACACGCCGCCGTTCGCGCTCTCAGCGCGGCGTAGCCGCTCGGTCGGGAACTTTTTCCCTCTCGGGTCGGGAAGAGCTCCTCTTCCCTGCCGCACTGGGCAGTACCTATGCTCATCGTACCGCGGCAACGCCCCTTCCTCGAAAGGCCGACAGGGGAGCCGCGTTCTCGAGGAGGTTCTATGGGACTGTTGGACCGACTGTTTGGACGACCGTCTGCCCAGCAGGCACCTTCGCCGCCGCCAGCGGGCGCGATGACCGACCAGCAGGCGATCGCCCGCTACCGCTACCTGCTCCAGACTGCGCCGCCTGAAGCGATCGAGCAGGCGCACCAAGAGGCGTTCGCCAAGCTGACCCCAGAACAGCGTGAACTGGTTCGCCGAGAGCTGAACGCCGTGGTGCCGCCGCACGAGCAGGCGACGAAAGATGACCCGGCGACACTCGCGCGCGTTGCCACCCGCGCCGAAATGCGCCAGCCGGGCACCCTCGAGCGTGCCTTCGGCGGCCGGGGGCCTGGCTTGGGGACGATGATCGGCGCCAGTCTCCTCTCGAGCATCGCCGGCGCCTTCATCGGCACCATGATCGCTCAGCAGCTGCTGAGTGGATTCGGAGACCCCATGGCCATGGCCGAGACGGGGCCGCTCGCTGATGCAGGGGCAAGCGATCCCGGAGACGACTCTCTCGATGCCGCCGACTTCGGCTTCGGCGATTTCGAGGAGTTCTAAGTCGCGGCAACGAGGGCTGTGCCTCAAACGAGGGGAAGTCATGGTGCTCGCTGTGAACCGTCCTGACCGCTCTCTCCCGCAGTCGGCAACGATGCCGGAAGAGTTCAACGGCGTGCTGGCCGCCTCGCTCGACTGGCCGGAGCTCCAGCGCTACCGCTACTTCCTCTGGTTTGCGCCGGGACCGGCTGTTGAGCGCGCGCATGAAGAGGCGTTCGCGCGCTTCACGGCGGAGGAGCGGGAAACCGTCCACCGAGTGTTGTGCCGCCGGCTCAGTCCCATCGACCAGTGGGACCCGGCGCTCGAAAAGACCGATGAGCGCACCCTCGCCTTTCTCGCAACCCGTGTCGAGCTGCGCCGGCCCGGCGAAGTGGAACGAGCCCTCCGCCGCCGTCTTCCCGGCGCACCCGACTTGCTGGCGAAGCTGGTCAACGGCGTGATCGCGTCGAGCGCTGGTCGCGCTTTCTTCCAGGAGGCAAGCGAGCGGATGATCCCATCCTGACCGCGCATCCGCGCGCTGCCGGCCGTCCCCGCCCGGCCGGCCCTTCCCCTTTACCCCCCGGCGATGCGGCGCGACCCCCTGCCGTTTCCCCACACCGCGCGCCGCCTCTCGCCGGGGTAGCATATCTTTTAGCGGCTCCGTACGATCTTCGACATGGCCGAGCAGCAAGACCCCGCCCGATGGCAGCTTCTGCGCCAGTTGCGCTGGCCGCTTGCCGCGATCTTTGCGGCCTCCTTTGCCCTCGTCCGGCTTCTTGAGACCAGCCTCCTCAACACCATCCGCAGTGAAAGCCGCGATCTCATCGACCTTGTTGTCTGGAGCGCAATCGGCGCCTTGGGGATCTGGGTCTGCCTGACGTGGCTGGCAAGCCGGGAAAGGCACCACCAGGCCAGCCTCGAAGCGACCCTCGCCGAGCAGCGGCGGCTGAATGCCGAACTGGAGCGGACGAACCGTCACCTGCGTCTTCTCAGCGAAGTAACCCGCCGGTTCGCGTCCTCCGCCACCCTCGATGAGATCCTCGACGCGGCTCTGAGCGCACCAGCGCAGCTCGTGCCGGTCGAGGCGAGCGCAATCGTCCTGCTCGACGGGGGCGACCCTACGGAGGTGCGCCGGAGCGGCGCAACGGCAGAGACGCTTGCTGTTCGTCGCCATGCGCTCGGCCTTCCGGAAATCGCGCCGAGCCTCACGGAAGCGCGATCGCTCACCTCGCCGTGGGGGGAATGTCTTCTCCTGCCGCTGTACGACGGGCTTGCGGTGATCGGCTGGATTGAGCTGTATCTTGGTTCTGTCCGCTCCACCGAAGATGAGCGGACACTGCTGTGGACGATCGGGCTGGAGGTTGCCGAGGCGATCAGCGGGGCGCGCCGCCGAGTGCGGGAAGCGGTGGCGGTCTATCAACTTGATCGCGCCATTGCTGAAGAGCGCGCTCGGATTGCGCGCGATATCCACGACGGCGTTGCGCAGAGCCTCGCCTTCCAGCGGATGCGGGTTGATCTCTGGTTAGACTGGGTCGAGCGCGACCCGGAGCGACTGCGCGCCGAGCTGGTCAACCTCAAGGCGATGCTGCGGGAGCAGATCGGCGAGATACGCCGCGCCATCTTCGCCTTGCGCCCCCTCCAGTTCGATGAAGTGGGCTTTCTTGCCGGCCTCAGCCGCTATGCGCTCGAGTTCGCCAATCAGCACGGGTGGCAGATCGAGATCGACACCGCCGACGCGCCGGCAGAGCTCTCGCCGGAGGTCGAAGCCGCCTGCTTTCGTGTCGTCCAAGAGGCGCTGACCAACGTGGCAAAACATGCCAAGGCACGACAGGTGACGCTCACCCTAGCGGCGTCGTATGGCGGGCTGGCGGTGACCGTTCGCGACGACGGCTGCGGCTTCGCCGCACCGCCGCGCGGCGGGCTGGGGCTGCAGCTGATGCGCGAGCGGCTGGCAGCGATCGGCGGCCGCGTCAGCGTCACCAGTCAGCCGCAGCAGGGCACGGTCGTTCGGGCGTGGCTGCCGCTGCCGGCGCGCTCCTTGGTGGCCTCCTAATGCCAATCCGCCTCCTCCTCGCAGACGACCATCGGATGTTCCGCCAGGGCTTGCGCGAGTTGTTGGAGCGTCAGCCCGCAATCGAGGTTGTCGGCGAAGCGGCGACCGGTCCTGAGGTGATCGCTGCCGTCGAGACCCTCCGCCCCGATATCGTCCTGCTCGATATTCAGATGCCTGGGCTCAACGGTGTCGAGGTTGCCAAGCGGCTTGCGGCCAGCCACCCCGAGGTGAAGCTGATCATGCTGACGATGTATCGGGAGGACCAGCACCTGATCGAGTCGATCCGGGCCGGAGCGCGGGGCTACCTCCTGAAAGACGCGGACGCCGAGGAGCTGATGACCGTGATCAGCCGCGTGGCGCGCGGCGAGTCGGCGCTCGACCCGTCGCTCGTCGCCGGGGTGTTTGCGGCCGTTCGAGGTGAGATACGGCCGGGCGGCGGGCCGCTCACTGAGCGCGAACTGGAGATTGTCCGTCTTCTCGCCGCCGGGCACGACAATCGCACGATAGCCGCTCGGCTCTACCTTTCGGAAAAGACGGTCGCAAATCGGCTGAGCGAGATCTTTCAGAAGCTCGGCGTCACCAATCGGACGCAGGCAGCCCTTGTCGCCATTCAACGCGGTCTCGTCTCACCAGACGAAGCGAACTGAGCGTCGCGCCTCCTCTCCTTGCGCGGTCTCATCGCCGTGTCCGCTATCATGAGGCGCACTACGTGCAAGGAGTGAGCATGGCAGTCGAGATCCCGGTCAAATGGTGGCGCTATCTCGGAGACCAGAAGATCGCTCGGCTGGCGACGGCCGACAAGCGCGGACGTCCCCATGTCAAGCCGACGTGGTACATTGTCTTCGAGCACAATATCTACATCGGCACCCAGAAAACCCGAAAAAGCTTCCGCAATATTCTCGAAAATAATCACGTCTGCTTCTGTGTCGACTCCGGGACGCGGGAGGACGAGTACAAAGGCATCATCATTTGGGGCTCAATGGAACTGCTGCCCGAAGACGATTTTCATGTCCTCTTCCGGCAGTTTCTTATCCAGCGCTACTACGGCACTGAAGATAACCCGGGATATCAATACGTCCGTTCGCTGCCCGCGCCTCAGCTGATGCGCCTCAAGCCGACCAAGATCTACACCTGGGACTTCTCCAATTTTGCCTAGCGGCGGTGGGCGCAGTTCGTCCTCCACGGCGCCTTCTCGGGGCTGGGCGGAGGCTTAGAGCAAGGTGCTCTGTCGGCGCTGGTAGTCGACAGCGGGCGGCGAGGTCATGCCGCCGACCCGCCGCGCCAGCCCGTGGAGGGCGGCGTTCTCGCTGTCATATTCCCAGCGTCCTTCGGGGGTCTCGGCGATCCACTTGCGCCGCTTCTTATCGAAGTAGACGCGGTTCGGTCGCGATTTTGGCTCGTCGCTCATCGTTCTCCTGCGTGTGGGAATAGCTGCCGGTTCTCGCTCTCCTCGTGGTATCATACTGCGGGCGGGGGAATCCGGTCGACGCGATGGTCAAGCACACGGGGCGCGCGTCGCGATGCCCCGTCTGGGCACACGGTCGCGCAGCAGCGACGGAGGAAACGCAGGAGTGGCCCGAGAGATCGCGGTCTTCTCTGGACGAGCGCATCTCAGCCTTGCTGAAGCCGTTTGTCAGGAACTCCACATCCCCCTCGGCCAACGCCAACTCTTCGATTTCACCAACGGCCAGACGTTCGTCAAGTACGAGCAGATGGTTCGCGACCGGGATGTGTTCATCATCCAGCCCGGCGCGGCGCTGCCGAACGGGTCCGTCAACGACGCGATCATGGAGCTGCTCATCATGATCGAGGCGGCGCGGCGCGCGTCGGCGTGGCGGGTCACGGCGGTCATGCCGTATTTCGCCTACGCCCGGAGCGACAAGAAGGACCAGCCGCGGGTGCCGATCACGGCGCGGCTGATCGCCGACCTGCTGGTCGCGGCGGGCGTCAACCGCGTGCTGACCCTCGACCTCCACGCCGGCCAGATCCAAGGGTTCTTCCCGGCGACGGTGCCGGTCGACGAGGTGACCGCATTTCATCTCCTCTGCGATCACATCTCCAGCCGGCGCTTTCGCAATCTGGTCGTGGTCGCCACCGATCTCGGCTTCGCCAAGCGCGCCAAGAATTTCGCCCAAGTGCTTGGGGCGCCCGTCGCCTTTGTCGCCAAATCGCGTCTTGGGAACACCGACCTGACGGAGGCAGAGCACCTCATCGGCGATGTCGCCGGGCGGGTGGCGCTGCTCGTCGACGACGAGATCGATACCGCAGGCTCGATCACGTCTGCGGCGCGCATCTGCATCGAGCACGGCGCCACAGAAGTGTATGCGGCAGCAACCCACGGGCTTTTCTCGGGGATGGCAATCGAGCGCCTCGCGCAGTCGCCCATCACTGAGCTGATCGTCACCGATAGCTTGCCCCAGCATACCGTTTGCGAGCGGCTGCCGAAGGTGACTGTACTGCCAATTGCGCGTCTCATCGCGGAGGCGATCCACCGCATTCACGAGGGCGAGAGCGTGGGCGCGCTCTACCGTACCCTCTATGGGGACTGGCTGCCGGTTTCTTAGCCGCCTGCAGGGGGGACTGGTAGAATTTGCGTATGCTCAAGTGGCTGAAGAACCTCCTCATTAGTGACTCACCCGAGAAGACGATCAAGCGGCTTACCCCCATTGTTCAGCAGATCAATGAGCTCGAGCCGCAGTTTGTTGGACTGAGCGACGAGGCGCTGCGCCGCAAGACCGAAGAATTTCGGCAGCGGCTCGCCGACGGCGAGGGGTTAGACGACCTGCTGCCCGAGGCATTCGCTGCCGTCCGCGAAGCAGCGCGCCGCTCGATTGGGCTGCGTCACTTCGATGTCCAGCTGCTGGGCGGCATGGTGCTTCACGAAGGCAAGATTGCGGAGATGCGGACGGGCGAAGGGAAGACCCTTGTCGCCACGCTGCCCGCTTACCTGAATGCGCTGACCGGGCGCGGCGTCCATGTGGTCACAGTGAACGACTACCTCGCTAAGCGCGATGTCCAATGGATGGGGCCGGTGTATCATCGGCTGGGCGTCTCGGTGGCGTCGATCCAGCACGAAGCATCGTTCTTGTACAACCCGGAATGGACAGAAGGCGACCCGCGCTTTCTTCATCTCCAACCGATCACGCGCAAAGAAGCCTACGCTGCAGATATTACCTACGGGACGAACAACGAGTTCGGCTTCGACTATCTTCGCGACAACATGGTAGTCGACCTGTCTCAGCGCGTGCAGCGAGGGTGGTACTATGCCATCGTCGATGAGGTAGACAACATTCTGATCGACGAAGCGCGAACGCCGCTCATCATCTCCGGCCAAGCGGAAGAGCCGACCGAGAAATACTATCACTTTGCGCGCGCAGTGCAGAATCTCCAGCCGGAAGAGGATTACACGGTTGACGAGAAAACCCGCTCGGTAATGTTAACTGATCAAGGGATCACTCGAATCGAGCGGATTCTCAAGATCGATAACCTCTTTGATCCGGCGAATTTCGAGATTGCCCACCATGTTCAGAATGCGCTCAAGGCGAAAGTGCTGTTCAAGCGTGACCGCGACTATGTCGTGCGAAACGGCGAAGTAGTGATCGTTGACGAGTTTACCGGTCGGCTGATGTTTGGTCGCCGGTGGTCAGACGGCCTCCATCAGGCGATCGAGGCGAAAGAAGGGGTGAAGATCCAGCGAGAGAGCGTCACGCTGGCAACGATCACCTTCCAAAACTACTTCCGCATGTATGAAAAGCTCGCCGGGATGACCGGAACGGCGCTCACCGAACAAGAAGAGTTTCATAAGATCTACAACCTGGACGTCGTTCCCATTCCAACCCATAAGCCGATGATCAGGATCGACTACGGCGATGTGATCTATAAGACCGAGAAAGCGAAATTCAATGCCGTTGTCGAAGAGATCATCGCTGAGCATAAAAAAGGCCGACCGGTCCTTGTCGGCACAGTCTCCATCGAGAAGAGCGAATATCTCTCCAGTTTGTTGTCGAAGCGCGGGATCCCGCACAATGTGCTCAACGCCAAGTATCATGAGCGTGAGGCATTGATCGTCGCTCAGGCTGGCGCGCCCGGCCAAGTCACAATTGCCACGAACATGGCAGGTCGCGGCACCGACATCATCCTTGGCGGCAACGTCGATCTGATGACCGACGATCTGCTGCGGAAGCAGGGAATTGAGCCGCATCAGGCGACGGAAGAACAGCGCGCTGCTGCGCGCGCCGAGGCCACTGCCCTCTGGGAGAAGCAGCGGGAGCAGGTCGTCGCTGCGGGAGGGCTGCATATCATCGGCACCGAGCGCCATGAAGCGCGCCGCATCGACAATCAGCTTCGCGGACGCGCCGGTCGTCAGGGTGATCCCGGGTCGTCTCGCTTCTTCGTCTCGCTTGAAGATGACATCATGCGCCGCTTCGGCGGCGATCGTGTCAAGAAAATCATGGAATGGGCCGGCATGGAAGAGGATGTGCCGATCGAACATCCTCTGGTCAGCAAGTCGATTGAGACGGCCCAGACCAAGGTCGAGGGATATAACTTCGACATTCGGAAGCACGTCGTTCAGTATGACGACGTGATGAATAAGCAGCGCGAAGTCATCTACGGCGAGCGGAACAAGATCCTCTCCGGTGCCGACCTCAAGGCAAATATCCGGGAGATGATCCACCGCTCCCTCGAGAACCTGATCGCACAATATGTCGGCGATCGCGTCGACGAAGAGACCGATTTCGAGCCGCTGCTGAATCAGATTCGAATGATCTTCCCCCTGCCGGCTGAGATTACGCCGGAGTATCTCTCGAGGATGAGCGCCGACGAGGTGATCGATGTCATCCTCGAGGCCGCCGACCGTGCCTATGAAGAGAAAGAGCGCGAGGTCGGCAGCGAGAACATGCGCTTGCTGGAGCGGCTTGTCCTCCTCCGCGCGATCGACACCAACTGGGTCCAGCATCTGACCCAGATGGAGCATATCCGCGAGGGAATTGGGCTCCGTGCCTATGGCCAGGCCGACCCGCTGGTGGCATACAAGAAAGAGGCGTTCGCGCTCTACGACGAGCTTCGCGCAAACATTGAGCGCGATACTGTCAACATGATCTATCACGTCGGCATTCTTCAGACGCCGCCTCCGCCCCCGGCGGTCCGCAATATTCAGGAAAACCGTCCCCCAGACGCCGAGTCGGCCGCGCGCGCGCGTGCTGCCAGCCGCGCAGTGGCCCCTCCCGCTCGGAATGGCGCTCGCGCCGCCGCTCCTGTCGCCGTGGGCGCAGGCCGCAAGGTCGGACGCAACGAGCCGTGTCCCTGCGGAAGCGGGCGCAAATACAAGAAGTGCCACGGCGCCCTCTGAGCGTGGCCTGAGTCAAAAAGGCGTTCATCCCTCTGCGGAAGCGCGGCCTCGTTCCTTCTCTCGCTGAAGGGGGGGAGGCGTTTCTGCGCATCGCCGCCAGCAGGAATAGCTTGCTGATTCCCTCGGCGCTGAGCGGATGGCGCTGTTCGGGGTGAAGAGCGCCGGCGCTGACCCCGCCTGCCCACCGCCGGCCGCCAACGAGGTCTCGTTGCTGTCGCGGCGAGAAAGGTCAGCGCGAGAGCGCGTCACATGCCTGCATGCTGGCCCGCAGCGTGCCGGCGTCGCAGAAGGGGCGCTGCGAGCAGGCGGAATGCACCAGCCAGAGGAAGGCGGTGATTGCCGAGCGTCGCTGAGAGGGCGTTGTCGCGACCAGAACGTCCAGCTAGCAAGGCTGCGCGTCATGCCAAGAAGGTCGCTCGACTGAAGCGGCGTTTTGAGGCACGGGCGGGATGGACGAAGCGTCATTGCGGGGACAACGCGGCGCTGCCGGCACCGAACGCTGTCGCAGCGCTCCACCGGCTCGCGCCCGAGCAAGAAAACGTTATGGCGAGGAGGGCGCGAAGCGCCCGACGCGACAATCCCGATCAGCCCTGCCCCGCCGCTGTGCCGCAGCGAGCGAGAAAGAGGCGGTAGGCAGCAATACGCCGCTGCAAAACGTGCCGAGCCGCCGCCGGCGATTTGGCTTGCGCTGCGCGCCCCTCGAGACGGCCCGCCTATCGCGCGGGAGAAGGGGGTTATTGCCCGCGCTGAAGGCGGCGGATCTTATTCACCAGCAACCAGCGGTCCTGCTCGTTGAGCAGATTGCCGAAGGGCGGCATGCCGTTCTGCGTGCCTTCGGGGTTATAGTTCAGGCCGCTCGTCAGAATGTAGAACAGGTCGCCGTCGGTTCGGTTCACGGTTACGGGGTCTTTCAGGCTCGGCGCGGGACGTCCTTGATAGGCAGTGAAGAAGGCATTGGCGCGCCCGTTCCCTTCTCCCTGCGGGCCGTGGCAGAAGGCACAGTTCGTCGCATAGAGGGCGTCGCCGCGCTGGGCGTTTTGAGTGAGCGGAATAGGGTTCTGCAGGCGGCTTGCTTCGACTGCGCTTGGCTTGTAGTTTGCGCCTGTCACCGGTACCGCGCCCTCGGGGGGATACAGCCGTCGCGGCTCTTGCGAGCGGAACGACTGTTGGTAGTGCATCTCGGGGAAGAGGTCAAAAGGATACTGGCCGCCGGCAAACGGCCAGACGTTGCCGTTCAGCGGTTGATTCACCGTCGGAGTGCAGGCGGTCGACAGCGCGCTTGCGCCTATCGCGAGGGCTGCAAGAATGAGCGGGAGTCGCATCGGCGCTCTCCTTAGCCGGCTCGCCCGGCAGCGGCCGCTTCCCGAACGACATCTTCGGCGCCGACCCGCTGAAAGATCGCCTCTGCTTCGGCCAGCCGCTCCGGCGACCCTTGCGCCACAATGCCGATGAAGCCGTCGGTCGTGATACGCGGGTCGTAAACGCCGCCTTCGAGGTTGGGGAGGCGCGATTCAAACAGCGTGCCGAGAATGGTGAAGATGATCGCGCCGAGCATCGTCCCTTCGTAGGTGATGATGACCATCGGCGGGATCGAGAGGATCGGTTTCCCGCCGGTGATCATCGGATAGGTGATCTGCATCCCGCCGGTGATCAGGATGCCCGCGACGAAGCCACAAATCGCGCCGATGATGGGGAAGATGAACAGCCGGTGCGGCGCGACATGCTCCCCAAAGACCTCTTCGGGATAGGGACAGCCGGTCAAGATGTCATAGTCGCCTTTGTGCGGGTCGAAGCCCGCGTTCTTGAGCGCCTGCGCGGCATCAGCCGCCAGCTCGGGCGTTTTGAAGAGGCCGAGAATCTGTGCCATCGCCCTTACTCCTTCACAATCGCCGGCACGCGCATCCGGCCGAGCGGAATGTCGGCAGTAAACTTCTGCCCCTCTTTGATCTCCCAGAGCGGGATCGGTGGGCACACCTTCGAGAACAGCAGCAGGAACAGCCCGACGAGCGCGACCGACCCGATGACGAGGCCGATCTCGACGAGGTTCGGGTTATAGACGTTCCACATGTAGGTGAACTCTTCTTTCTGCTCGAGGGCGGGAACGATCAGCCAGAACCGCTCCGACCACATCCCGATGTTGACGAGAACCGAGGTCCAGAACATGAGGGTGATGTTCCGCCGGTTGCTCCGCTTCAGCCAGAGCGGGATGGGAATGATGAACGAGGTGATCAGCACAACCCAGAAGAGCACTCCCCACGGCCACGAGAAGAAGCGCAGTTCCATCACCACCAGCTCGGCGGGCTCGGCGGCGTAGATCGCGTAGAAAACGTCGAGCATGAAGAAGTAGAGCCAGGTGCAGGCGACAGCGATCAGCAGCCGGCCGATCGCATCAAAGTGCTCGGGGCGGAGGTGGTTCCGCCAGCCGAAGAACTTCCGCATAATCGCCATCAGCGTCAGCACTGCAGACACGCCGGAATGCACTGCGCCGATCACGAAGTAAGGGGCGAAGACGGTCGCGTGCCACACGGGAACGAGCGAGACAGCGAAGTCCCAAGACACGATCGAGTGGACTGAGACGAAGACCGGCAGAATGAGCGCCGAGAGCAGCACGCCGACGATCGTCTGCATCTTCCATTGGCGTGGCGTACCCCGCCACCCCAGCGCGAGGGCGCCGTAAATCGTCTTCCGCATTCCGGTCGACCGGTCGCGGATGGCGGCGAAGTCGGGGATGAGCGCCACGAGCACAAACAGCGCCGACCCCGTCAGGTAGGTGAAGATGGCGCTCGGGTCCCACACGAGCGGCGAGCGCGGGTTCGGAAAGATCTGGTGGTTGAAGTCGTACGGGAAGACCCAGTAGACGATCCGCCACGGCCGGCCGGTGTGGATCAGGGGAAAGAGGGCTGCGGTCGCGAGCGAAAAGACCGTCATGGTCTCGGCGGCGCGCGTAATCGGCCGCTTCCATTCTGCTTGGGTTAACCGGAGGATTGACGAAATCATCGTTCCGGCGTGGCTGATGCCGACCCAGAAGACGAAGTTTGTGATCATGAAGCCCCAGAAAACCGGCCGGTTCAGCCCGGTCAGCCCGAGGCCAAAGATCACCATGAAGGTGAACGAGATCACCATCAGCGAGGCGATCAGCGCAAGGATCGTCGCCGAGACCCAGAACCGCATCGGGGTCACAAAGATCGAACGAAGCAGCTCCTCGTTGATCTGCCGGTCGGTCAGTGTCACGCGTTCTTGCATCGTCTTACTCCGGCTTCCCGATCACAACCACCTGGCCGAGAAGATACTTGCGTCTCGTCCGGTAGAGCAGCCCTTCCTTCATCTCCCAGAGGTTCAGCCGCGGGACGAGGCGAAGGGCGACGAGGTAGAGAAAGACCGCGCCGCCGATAAACCCCGGGATGATCAGCAGATCGGCGAGGTCTGGCCACTGGAACGGCGGAATGACCTCCACCAGCTCGCCGCCGTGCTGCGTGAGCGACCACGGTCCGACAAAGAGCCGCACATTGTTCATGAAATTGCCGAAGAGCACGATACAGGCGACCACAATCGGCCCCCGAATGCTCTTCCGGATGGGATTCCACATCAGGATGAGCAGCGGAAGGACGAAGTTGCTCAGGAAGGCGAGCAGGAAGGGAATGAAGTAGGGGCCGAACATCAACAGCTGCAGCAGCTGAATCTCGTTCGGCTTGCGGCCGTACCAGAAGAGGATGAAAGCGGACCACCAGAAGTAGAACCAGAGCAGCGACAGGGCGAGCAGCAGTTTGCCGAGACCCCAGAACTGGTCGAGGCCGATGTAGTCTGCGTAGCCAAATCGGCGGTAGAGGCCGAGCGTCACGATCAACGTTGCAACGCCCGCCTGCAGACCCGTGATCGAGAATTGCGCCGGGTAGACCGCGTCGATCCAGCCGGGAACGAGCGACATCGAAAAGTCGGTCGCGATCAGCATCCCGGCGAAGACATACATCGCAAGATAGAAGGCGCCGAGCGGCGTGAGCGCTGTCCGCGCCACCCGCCACTGTTTCATCCCGCCAATCCATCCTGCTGCCCGGTCAAGCAGCGGCCCCCGGATGCCGCGGTCGCGCAGCGCAGCCCAGTCGGGAACAGCGGAGACAGAGAACATCGCAAGGCCGACTGCAGCGAGCCCGAGCAGAGCGAGAAAGTCATAGACCCACGGCGCGCCGGGCCAGCCGAACCAGATCGTCCGCTGGCCGGGAAGCCGAGTTGGGAGCACAACGAGCAGCGGGATGGAGAGCAGCACCAGCAGCAGGGCGGTCACGGTGAACGCTTCGGCGGGCCGCGTGAACGGGCGGCGCCAATCGCCTTTCACGAGGCGTGTCGCAATCGCCGGCAGGGGCGCGGCGACGAAAGCGCACATGATGAAGGCGAAAGTCGCTGCGGTCCACCCCCAGCCAGTCGAAGGGGTAGCAAGCAGGATCTTCAGGGCGAGCCCGACGATGCCGACAACGAAGAGAATGCCCGTCACAAGCGTCCACGTCCGCAGCTGCGGCGCGGGGTTTTCGTAGCGCCGGGCGAGATCGGTAGTCAGCGAGGCGCTGGTATAGGTTGGCAGCTCCGGGCCGTGGGGCCCGGCGGCGTGATAGGTGTCGTCAGCCATCAGGGTTCCCCTTGCGCGCGCTGCTCTCCCAGCCGGCGGCGCGCAGACCCGCGCGCTCCTCAGTCCTGCGACACGACAGCATGGGCGACATCAGCGGCTCTTCTCCGCGCCTTGGTAGTTCGGGTCGACTTTCTTCAAGTGATAGACCCCCGGCTCCGTACCCAAATGCTCGAGGAGCCGGTAGTGACGCGCATCCTTCGCCAACTGGCTGACCAAGCTCGACGGGTCGGCCAAGTTGCCGAAGACGATCGCGCCTGTCGGGCACGCTTGGGCGCAGGCGGTCGTGAATTCCTGATCGCGCACGGTGCGGCCTTCGAACTTGGCCCGCCGCTCGGCCCGGCGGATGCGCTGCACGCAGAACGTGCATTTCTCCATGATGCCTTTGGAGCGAATGGTGACGTCCGGGTTCAGTTGGAAATTGAGGGGCTCTGGCCACTCGCGTTCCCAGTAGTTGAAGTACCGCGCGTGATACGGGCAGTTGTTGGCACAGTAGCGTGTTCCGACGCAGCGGTTGTAGACCTGAACGTTCAGCCCCTCGGGGTTGTGATAGGCGGCATAAACGGGGCAGACAGGCTCGCACGGCGCGTTCGTGCAATGGACGCACAAAACCGGCAAGTAGCCGACCTTGACCTTCGCCGGGTCGTTCTCATCGATGCCCGACCAATAGCGTTCGACCCGAATCCACTGGATCGAGCGAGCCTGGAGAACAATATCCGGCGTGTTGAGGGGGATGTTGTTCTCCGCCTGACACGCCACAACGCACGCCTGACAGCCCGTGCAGCGGTCGAGGTCGATCACCATGCCCCAACGCTTTCTCTCCGCCATCGTCGATCCTCGCGGCGCGGTTGCGCCTAGCTATCCTTGTTCGTGATTTTCAGCGCCTCAGCGCCCTTGAGCTGGACGGCCGGCACATAGCCCTCGAGCTTCGTCAGCGGCACACGCCGGCCGGTTTTCGTCAGCCGCACCCTCGTCGCCGCCCACGCAAGGGCTCCCGTCTGCGGCTCGGTTAGGTCAGCAAGAAGGCCGATCGGATTGACCCCCACCCCTTTCTGCCAGCGGCCGCCTGCGGTGTGGCCGTTCCCGATCGGGATCGCGACCGTCCAGTCAGGGGTGCCGTAGTTGATGTAGACCGGCGCCTCGATCCGGCCGGTTGGGCTTTCGACGACGACCACGTCGCCTTCCCGCACCCCGAGCCGGTCGGCCACCCGCCGGTTGATCTCGACCCAGGTTCCCCAGGCCATTGTCGTCACTGGGTCTGGCGTCTGCTGCAGCCAGGGCAGCTGTGCCCCCTCGGGCGAGCCGAGCGTCGGCGACATGAACGGCTGGAGGAAGAACGGATAGCTGTCGTCGCCGGCAAAGCGAGCGGGCTCGGGCGAGGTGGCGAAGCTTGCCGGCCGCGTCGCCGCTGCCTGCGTGATCGCTGTTGACCACCACCCGCCGCGCTGCTGCACCCCATTCAGGAAGAGATCGAACGTCTCCGCAGTCACAGAGCCGGCGCGACGGTCAAAGAACGGCTGCACGAACAGCCGCGCCCCGTCGCGGATGGTAGGGAACGGCACAGCCCGCACGACCTCCCCGCCGATCGCGCGCATCACGTCAAGAATGGTGTCGCCGAACTGCCGCGTATCGAACACGCGGTTGACAACCGGCTGCTTGAAGGTCACGACTTGGTATCCCGGGCCGTGATCCGGCACCTCGACGCCCCACTCTTCGAGCGGGCTGTGCGATGGCAGGATCAGGTCGGCGAGTTCGCTCGTTTCGTCGGGCAGGGTCGAGAAGCTGATGACACGGCCGGCGTTGAGCATCACCTCGCGAACACCGAGCGCCGGCGGCAGCGAAAAGACCGGATTGACGTTGAAGACGAGAATAACTGCCGCGCTGCCGAGCTGGCGCAGGCGGATCATCTCCCCTTGCCAGCTCGTAAACGAACTCGTTCCGCTGCGGAAAGGAGCGGTGAAATTCGGAATTGCGGGCGGCGCGGGGTTGAGGCGCACGCCGCCGGGCCGCCCGACTGTGCCAAGGAGGTGGTTCAAATTCAGAATCTGGGTCAGGTTGAACAACCCGTTGGTGTGCGCCCCCGCTGACCCGCCCCCGATCACGACTGCGGGACGGTTCTGCCCCAGCCGTTGGGCGATCGCTCGAATGCGTTCGGCCGGAATACCAGTCTGCGCGGCGACTTGGTCGGCAGCAAAGGCCGCCAGCGCTTGCGCTCCGCCGCTGGGATAGGCGGCCGGGTCGCCGAAGTTCCCCGCCATCAGCGCCTGCGCGATTGCCAGCGCGACAAGCCCTTCCGATCCCGGGCGGCAAGGAACGTACTCGTCGGCATTCGCGGCGGTCGCCGAAAAGCGCGAGTCGATATGGATAAGATAGCCCCGCGTCGCTTTTCCTTGGCGGAACTGCCCATAGCCGATGCCGCTCCGCACCGGGTTGCCCCACGCTCCCAGCCAGTCGGCGCCGATCGAGAGCACCGTGTTGGCGCGCGCGAGGTCGTAGTCGGGGAGCGCCTCGGCGCCGAAAACCCGCTGAACGGCAGCGCGGTAGACCGCGTCATCGTTCAAGTCGAGGGTGAGCAACGACCCCCCGAGGGCGCGGACGAACGCCTCGACGGCGACCAAAGTGGGACCGCTGAGCGGCGGGGTCATCACGACGAGACGGCCGCCTGTCGCCCCACGGACCGCTTCGGCGGCCTGGGCGATAGCGTCGCTCCACGAGAGCGGGGCGTAGTTTCCGCTACCGCGCGGCCCGTTCAGGCGGAGCGGCCGCTGATAGCGGTCGGGGTGATAGAGCAACTGGACAAGCGCTTGATCCCAGACGCTCGATTTGCCTTGGTTGACTGGATGGTCGGGATTGCCTTCGACCTTGAGCGCGCGGCCCTCCATCACGCGGACGATGACGCCGTTGCCACGCGTGCCGGCGGTGGCATACCAGTTGTCGCGGCCGGTGACCAAGTCCTCGGGAATGCGCGTCGGGCTTTCGACCTTCATCTCGCGCGCGGGGATCGTGCAGCCGGCAAAGACGACCGCTCCTGCGGAGGAGGCGCCGGCGAGTTTCAGAAAGTCTCGGCGACTTGCCGCCATCGGCTCCTCCTACTTGTGACAGGTCCAGCAATCGACTGGAGCGCTGTTCTCACGGTGGCAGTTCAAGCAGTCTCCCATCCCGAGCGCCCGTACCTGCTTCACCCGACCAAGCGGCATCTGATCGATGTTGGTGACATCGCCATGGCAGGTCGCGCAATCAAAGCCCCGCGCAATGTGGGTCCAATGGACGAAACCAACGTGATCCGGCTGGCGATGGACGCGCACCCAGTTGATCGGGTCGTTCGTGCGGTAGGAAGTGATCAGCTTTTGGATCTCGGGGGACTGCGTCTTAACGACTACGTGGCAGAAGAGACACAGTTCGACCGGCGGGATGGTCGCATGCGCCTCGGTGTCGACGCCGCGGTGACAGAAACGGCATTCCATCCCGAGGGCGGAAACATGGACGGTATGGGGAAAGTTCACCGGCTGCTCTGGGCCGGGAGCCATCTGGGCGGCGAAGGCGAGTCCTGCCACGCCGACACCGACGAGGAGCAACGCGGCAATCAGCGCCGTACCGAGGACAAGGCTTCTCCGATTCATTCAGCTTGCTCCACCACACCCGCGTCTGCCTGCGAGCGGTTGGCCCTCTCACGCCACGCGGCGAGGCTGGGAACTGCATCGTCAACCAGAGTAGCTAGCGTTCCCTCTTCCGCCGCGACGTGCGCGAGGGAGCATGATGTTGCTGTGTCTTCCAGACGAGGGCGGGAACCCGTCGGAATGCGGCGCCAGCGAGACCGCGCCATTATAGCCCACCCCTCTTGCGGGGACGCCGCGCCGGCGCGCACCTAGATCCAGACGCGCGGCCAGAACGGCAAGACCGCCGGGTAATAGGTCATCACCGCAACCACGACAGCCACAAACGCCCCCGTCAGCAGCGCCACCGCGCCCACGAGAAACACCGGGCGAAGGCGGAACAGGCGCGCTAACACCGGGTTCTTCCGCTCGGCCCGCGCCTGTGTCGCTTCGAACGAGGGGATGACGATAATGGCTGCCGCCAACGAGAACGCCCCAAGCCCTCCGAGGAGGACGAGCAGGAACAGCAGCCAGGTACTCACAGCAAGCGATTGCCACTGCGCCGCAGTGAACTGGGCCTCTGACATTGACCTTCCTCGCGGGGTTTCCGGTTGGCGTGGATGCGTGACACCGACGAGTGCGGGGACGACCGTATCATACTCGTTCGCCACAACTGATGCAAAGCCACCCCACGAACAAGCCCGTCACGCTGGCCAGCGGCGTTGCGAAACTCGTCTGCCCATCGCGAAAATGGTTGCACAGTATAAACTTTGCGGATTTCCCGCCCCCGTTGCTACTGTATTATTGCTATGGCGGCTGGAGAGCGCGCCGAATGCGAGCGGCGCTGAGGATGGCGCCAGCGAAATTCGGCGCTTGGGGAGCGCAGGGGCGCAGCTCCCCGCAGCGAAGAAGAGGAGTGCTGGGCTCGCTGCACTGCTCCCTGCTCGAAGCCGGAGGATCGGGGAGCCTGCTCTTGCAGCGCCTCCTCGCGACAGATCGGTGTCGGTCGCGGGCCTGACGGCGGGCACGCCAAGTCCGGAAGCGGCTCTCTCCGGGAGACAGACGTCCCAACCGGCGTCATCTCGAATTGCGAGAGCCCCTGTCGCTATGGCCGAAAAGAACGTCTCGATCCTCGCGTCTTGGCTCTCTTCTGACGAACACCAATCTCGGCGTCAGCCGTCGCGCTCCGCCTTGCTCCTCAGCAGGGGCGCGGTCGGGCTCGCCGTGGTGGGAATGCTGGCGCTCGCCTCGGCAGCATGCGGCCCGTCGGACCCGGTCTCCGAAGGACGCCGGCTTGTCGTTCAGAAAGGATGCACCGGCTGCCATGTCATCCCCGGCGTCGGCGGCGGCGGTGTTGTTGGTCCGGGGCTTGCCGGTTTCGCCTCCAAGCCCACGATCGCGGAGACAATCCCGAACACCCGCGACAATCTGGCGCAGTGGCTCACCAATCCCTCGAGCCTGAAACCGGGTACCGCCATGCCAAGCACTCGCCTCTCATCTGCAGAGACGGAAGCGATTGTGGCGTTTCTCCAAACCCTGAAGTAACGGGGTCGCGGGGGTGACCTAGAGAGAGGGGCGATGAAGCGTCTGGTAGCGCTCTCTGTCGTTTCAACTGTCGCGTTTGTCCTCGTTGTGGCGGGCGCGGTGACGATCCTGCTCACCTCTCAGCGGAAGGCGGTGACCGCCTCGCTGATCACTCCCCCGCTTCCTGCGGCTGACTTTACCCTCCGCGATACCAGCGGCCAGCTCGTTGCCCTCAGCAGCCTGCGGGGCAAGCCGGTGCTGCTCACGTTCGGCTACACCAGCTGCCCGGATGTCTGCCCGATTACGCTCGCGAAGCTGGCGTATGCCAAGAGCCAACTCGGCGCTCGGGGCCGCGACCTTCACGTCATCTTTGTCACGGTCGATCCCGAGCGGGACCGGCCCGACGTCGTCCGCGCCTATCTCGACCGGTACGACCGTTCGTTTATCGGGCTCATCCCTACGGCTGAGGAGCTTGAGCAGGTCGCGAAGCTGTATCACCTTGTCTACGAGAAGGAGCCAGCCAGCGAGGCGCTCGGCTACATCATCAACCACACGGCGGCCACGATCGTGATCGACCGCGAGGGGCTGGTGCGGATGCTGTTCTGGCCCGAGATGACCCCAGACGAAATGGCAAGTGACCTGCGAACGGTGCTGGGACTATGAAACGCGCTCTTCTTCTCTTCATCAGTGGGCTTCTGCTTGCGGCGTGCGCTCCGACCGGTGCGCAAGGAGGGAGCATCCGCGTTGAGGATGCGTGGAGCCGTCCGGCCGCTGCTGGCGCGAACGGCGCAGTCTACTTCACGCTGCGCAGCGGCGGCGCTGCGGACCGCCTCGTTGCAGCGTCGAGCGACGTGGCGCGTGCTGTCGAACTGCATCAGACGACGATCGAGGGAGGCGTTGCCCGAATGGCGAAAGTGCCGAGCATCGACGTGCCAGCAGGCGGGAGCGTCGAACTGAAGCCCGGCTCCTATCACGTCATGCTGATCGGGCTCAACCGCGAATTGCGAAACGGCGATAAGTTCTCCCTCTCCCTCTCCTTCCAGAGCGGCGCTACCTCGACCGTGCAGGTAGAAGTGCGGGGGAACGCTCCCGCGTCAACGCACGGCGGGCACTGACCAGCTGTCCGATGCGCCGCGGGTCGGGAACGGGCGCGTGCGCGGGCAGTGCGGCGCGCCGCTCTTCGGTAATCCCGCTCCTGTCTGCCGACCCGGCGCGCCGCCCAGGAGCAGGCGCGGCTTCGCCGAAAAGCGCCCGTCGGAGCAGTTAGAGCTGGCTTTTGAGCTTCTCCGCCAGCCGGCGCGTCATACCGACGACGGCCGCGAGGTCATCGACCGACGCCTCACGGATCGCCTTCACGGAGCCGAAGTGGCGCAGCAGCGCTTTCTTGCGGCGGGGGCCGATCCCGCGCACCTGGTCCAGTTCAGACTCGAACGCGCCCCGGGAGCGCACCTTGCGATGGTAAGCGACGGCAAAGCGGTGCGCCTCGTCGCGGATGCGCTGGACGAGGTAGAGCGCCGGGGAAGTCGCCGGCAGCAGCACGGGGTCTGAGACGCTCGGAAGGAAGAGCGCCTCCTGCTCTTTGGCGAGCGCTGCGACGGGGATCGAGGCGAGCCCGAGGTCGCGCAGCACGTCGGACGCGACCGAGAGCTGGCCTTTTCCGCCATCGACAAGGATCAGGTCGGGCGCCGGAAAGTCGAAATTCGTCTCCGACCGCTGAGTGCTCGCCTCGCCTTCTGCCGCGACGACGGCGCGGGGCGCTGCAAGATACTTCAGCCGGCGCCGAAGCACTTCCTCCATCGCGGCGTAGTCATTGTTGCCGGGGACAGATTTGATGCGAAAGCGCCGGTAGTGGGCGCTCTTCGGTTTGCCGTTTTCGAAGACGACCATGCTGGCGACTGTCGCAGTCCCGTGGATGGTCGAGATGTCGTAGCACTCGATCCGGGCTGGCGGATGGGCAAGCCCGAGAGCATCGGCGAGCTCGCGCAGGGCGGCACCGTTCCGGTTGTCGTCGGCGAGCCACTTGGCGCGCATTTGCTCAAGCACTTGCTGCGCGTTTTCGGCGACCAGCTCGACGAGCTTCTTGCGGTCGCCCTGTTTTGGCACCTGAAGGCGCACTTTCTGACCGCCGCGCTTATCCCGCAGCCACGCCTCGATCACCTGCTCCTCGTCGAGCCGGTTGGGCAAGAGGATCGTCGGCGGCACCTCCGGAGCTTGGTCGTAGAACTGTTTGACAAAGCTGGCGACGATCTGCTTGCCGTCCTCCTCGCTCGTTCCCTGCAGGATGAAGTGCTCCCGCCCGATCAGCCGCCCATTGCGGATGAAGAAAACTTGGACACACGCCTCGCCGTTGTTGCGCGCAAAGGCGATCACGTCCTGATCCTCTCCTTTGGCGGAGACGACCTTTTGCCGCTCTGCCACCTTTTCGACCGCCGCGATCTGGTCGCGGAGGGCCGCCGCTCGCTCAAACTCGAGGTTCTCCGCCGCGGCCTCCATCTGCGCGCGCAGGCGCGCGATCACTTCCTCTTGGCGGCCTTCGAGGAACAGGATCACTTGGTTGATCACGTCGCGGTAGCCTGCCTCGTCGACCGCCCCGATGCAGGGACCAAGGCAGCGCTTGATGTGGTAGTCCAAGCAGGGGCGGGTGTCTGTTCCCGTGATCGGGCGGTCGCAGGAGCGGTACGGGAACAGCTTGTTGAGCAGGTCGAGCGTTCGCCGCACCGAGCCGACGTCGGCATAGGGGCCGAAATAGCGCGCTCCGTCATCGAGGAGGCGCCGAGTGATGACAACTTTCGGAAACGGCTCGTTTGTCACCTTCAGGTAGGGATAGTTCTTGTCGTCTTTCATGACGACGTTGTAGCGGGGACGATGCCGCTTGATCAGCGTGCATTCGAGGATGAGCGCTTCCAGTTCGCTATCGGTGACAATGAACTCGAAGTCCGCGATCCGCTCCACCATCTTGCGGATTTTCGGGGTGTGGCTCGCCGAGGCCTGGAAATAGGAGCGGAGCCGGTTCCGCAGGTTGATCGCCTTGCCGACGTAGAGAATTTCCCCTGCCGCGTCCCGCATCAGGTAGACGCCGGGACTGGCAGGAACCGCAGTCAGTTGGCGCTGGATCCGTTCGGAAACCACCACGTTTCAGTCCGGAGAGCAGTCCGGGTAGTGCGATTATACCCTGTTGCTTCCAGCCGGCCGGGCCGTGTGCTAGGCTATCGCGCAGACCTCGAGGGGGCAAACGATGTCTATCCGGAAAGGCTACGTCGATACCGCGCAGGGGCAGGTGCACTATCGAACGGCAGGGGAGGGCGACCCGGTCGTGTTGCTCCATATGTCGCCTGCCTCATCGGCAATGTGGGAGCCGATCGTGCCTCGGCTGGCGGCTCGCCGCTACCGCGCTGTCGCCTTCGACACGCCAGGGTACGGCGACTCCTTCCGCCCTGCTGCGCCCCCCTCGCTCGAAGAGTACGCCGCCGTCCTTCTCGAGGCGATCGACGCGCTCGGCATCGACCGCTTCTTCCTCCTCGGCCATCACACCGGCGGGATGATCGGGGCGGCGCTTGCAGCAGCTCATCCCGATCGCGTGCGGAAGCTCGCCACCTGGGGCTGGACGCTGATGGAGGAGAAGCGGAAAGCCCAGCTGCTCGCCATGCCGCTTGCGGAGTACGATGAGGAGGGCACCCAGCTCGTTGCGCGCTGGAAGGCGCGGGTCGCAGCCCTCGGGGAGCGCTGGACCCCTGAGCTCGGCATCCGCGCTCTCATCGACTCCCTCAAAGCGGGCCGCGAACTGCCGTACGGCTTCTGGGCGGTCGCCAAGGCGGATCATCTCGCCATGGCGCGGGCGATGACAATTCCGGTGCTGGTGCTCTGCGGCGAGCGCGACACGATCTTCAACGACAGCCGCCAAGCAGTCCATCTCATGCCGAACGGCCGCTTTTATCACCTCCCCAATGGGAGCATCGCTGCCCCGGATGAAGCGCCCGATGAACTGGTCGAGGTGGTCGACCGGTTCTTCCGCGAGGGGGAAGGGGAGTAACGCCGGCCCCCTCACCCGCGGCGCGTTCCGACGAGAGAGCGTCTTCGCGCTTCCCTCGCGGGAAAGCGCTGCCTGAGGGGACCTGACGGGAGGAGGCAGCCCGCTGAGGGCTGCCGAAGCGGAGGTCGGGATGCCCAGATTTGAACTGGGGGCCTCTGCGTCCCGAACGCAGCGCTCTGGCCTGGCTGAGCTACATCCCGGAATGATTCCAGCGGGGCGCGGGCGAAGTATAGCGGAAGCACGGCGCTCCTCGCTATGCGGCACGAGAGCGAGGAGCGTGCTGCTGCTTCGGCTGGGGTCCGGGGCTACTGCTCCTTGCCGTCTGTCCGCGCGCTTGTCGGCATGCTGGCGGCCGCGCTGTCGCGAAGCTGGGGCAGGCGGCGCATCAGCTCCTCCAGCTTCAGCCCGGTCAGGGTCTCAACGAGCGCGGGCACTTGGGCGATCACCTGCGCCATATCGGTGGTCAGCTGGTTGATCCCGACCCCCCGCGCGCCGTCGCTGCCAGTCGAAACGACGGTAATCTTGTCGACCTTCGTCAGGGGCTCGGCAAGCGCGCGGACGATCTCAGGCAGTTCCGAAAGCAGCTTATCGACGATCGCGGCTTGGTTATACTCATGGAAGGCGCTCGCCTTTCGCGCCATCGCGATCGCTTCGGCCTCGCCCTTGGCGCGGATCACTTCCGCCTCGGCGAGCCCCTCGGCGCGAATGCTCTCCGCCCGACCGAGCGCTTCGAGCTCAAGCCGCCGCTTCTCGGCCTCGGCGAGGGTGAGCACCTTTGCCCGCTCCGCCTCGGCCGGCTTCTGGACGGTCGCGATCAGCTCCCGCTCACGCCGCTGAATCTCGGCTTCCTGCACTTTCACCAGTTCCTCGCGCTGGACGCGCTCGATAGCGACCTGCTCGGCGATGATGCGCTGCTTCTGGATGTTCGCTTCGATCTCGTAGGCGGCATCGGCCGCGGCCTTGGCGCGCTGAACTGCCGCTTGGTATTCGGCGCGCTTCGTCTCGAGGTCGCGCTGTGCTTCCGCTTGGACGGCGAGCGATGCGGTCTCGGCGATGACGCGCTGCTGATCCGCTTGGGCGCGAGCGATCGCGGCTTCCCGCATCGTCTCTGCCTGCCGGATGGCAGTGTCGCGCTGCGCTTCGGCGGTCGCCACGTCGGCGTCGCGCTTGATACGGGCGATGTCAGGCCGGCCCATGTTCGCGATGTATTCGTTCTTGTCCGTAATCTCCCGGATCGTGAACGAGACGACTTCGAGTCCCATCTTCGCCATATCTTCGGCGGAGGTCGCCCGGACGCGGTCCGCGATCATCTCCGGCTCTTTCACGATCTGCTCAACGGTCAGCTGTCCCACCATGCCGCGCAGATGCCCTTCCATCACCAGCCGGATAGCGGCTTCGCGCTCGGCCGGCGGCTTGGTCAGAAACTGTTCTGCCGCCGTCCGGATCGATGACGGGTCAGACTTCACCTTGATTTGGGTCACGGCCTCCACTCGAACCGCGACGCCCTGCGAGGTGTAGAGATCCTGGGTCGGCGCGACGTCGAAGGACATCAATTCGAGCGATAACTCCTGCGCGTTCTGAACGAGGGGCAAGACGACCCGACCGCCGCCAGTGACGATCTGCGTCCCGCCGAGCCCGTAGATGATGAGCGCTCGGTTCGGCCCGACAACGCGGTAGAGCCGCGCCGCAATCGAGACCAGCAGGAAGAAGACGACAACGAGGACAACGGCGATGATGGCGATGGAGAGCAGTTCCATGGGCGTTTCCCTTACTTGTTGAAGAACTCGTCGAGCGGCTCAACGTAGGCGATGCCGTGCTCGTAGCGCACGATCACCACTTCATCGCCTTGGGCAGCCGACCCTGGCCCGACGAGGCGGGCGCCCTCGACCCGCTGGCGCCCGCCTTTCTCAAAGACGATCTCCCCAATCCGCCCCTCGCGGATCGGGGAGGTAACGCGGGCGATCGTTCCCGGCAAGTCGTAGTCTCGCTCGCGCAGCACCGGCGTCTGCCCGCCGTAGATCACCTTCGCCAGCAGCCAGAAGATTGCACCGCCGGCGAGCAGTCCCCCGACTGTCGCCAGCAGGAAGACGAGCGGTCCCCACATCGGCCCGGCGATGCTGAGAGCGTAGCCGACGCCGCCGAAGAAGGTGATGAACGCCGCCAGCACCTGGAGATTGAACGGCGAGGGGGCGTGTCCGACCTCGTGGCTGGAAGGGGCGTCGACGCCGGTTCCAAGGTGAACGCCATTGCCGGCGAAGGCGTGACTGCCGAGGAGAAAGGAGGCCACCGTGAACAGGAGCCCGACGAGGAACGCGCCGAGATAGACGCCAGCCATTGCGTCTGGAATTGGCATCGAGCGCTCGCTCGGCCGAGACTGAACTTACCGCGCTGCCTCTGGCGCGGCACCGCGTCCCGGCTGGTTGAAGCGGTTCATCGCTGCCGGAATGCCCTCGAGAATGGCGGTCTCGATGGCCGCGACTGCCCGAGCAATCGCCTCATTGATAATAACCCGTTCGTCCGATGAGAAGTTCCCGAGCACGTGCGCGGTCACGATCTCGTCGCGCCGTCCTAGGCGTTCCTCCTCGGGCGGGCGGCCGATGCCGATCCGGAGCCGGGGAAATTTCGTCGTGCCGAGCCGCTGCGCGATCGATTTCAGCCCATTGTGGCCGCCCGAGCCGCCCTGCTCGCGCAGCCGGAGGGTCCCGAGCGGGAGATCGAGGTCATCGCAGACGACGAGGATCCGCTCCGGCTCGAGCTTGGTGAACGCTTGCAGCGCTTGCACTGCCTCGCCTGACAGATTGACGTAGGTCTGGGGTTTGGCCAAGAGGACGCGCTGCTCCCCGATCGCGCCGTCGGCGATCTCAGCCTTTCCCCGCTTGCGGCTGAAGCGGAGGCCGTGCCGCTCAGCGAAGGCGTCAACCACCATAAAGCCGACGTTATGGCGGTTGTGGGCGTAGCGCTTGCCGGGATTGCCGAGACCGACGACGAGCATGGCGTACTGGCCCGGCGCCTCGTTCGGCTGCTCGCGGCGGGACCGGAGGAACACCATGGACATCACAGTTCGAAGACGCTCACGCATCAGGCCGCGCCAAGATGCCGCAGCGCTCCGCTGCGGCGGCGGCGATCCTAGCCGATGGCGGGCAGCAGCGGCTGGGCCGTCCCGGCCCGTTCCGCACGTCGCCGTTCGCGTTGTTCTCTCCGTCCGCCGGCGCTCGCCGCGGCGGCTGCCTGCGCAGGGGGCAAAGGGCATCGCGCCTCGCCAGCACTGCGTTGCAGCCTGCCTGCGGCCAGCGCAGCGCCGTCTGGCGCCGGTGCCGAGGGCGTGGCGGCTCGCTTACGCTTGCAGCCGCGCGGACGCCGCCTCTCCTCCGAGCATCGCCGCGCTAGTACGCGTTCTTGTCCGTGATGATGGAGATGAGGGTGCGCAGCATGATCTTGAAGTCAAGCCAGAGCGTCCAGTTCTCGACATACCAGAGGTCGTAGGCAGTGCGCTCCTCAATCGAGGTGTTCCCGCGCAGCCCGTTCACTTGGGCCCAGCCGGTGATCCCGGCTTTTTCGCGGTGGCGGTCGAGGTAGCGGGGAACGCGCTGGCTGAACTCCTGCACGAAGTGCGGGCGCTCAGGACGCGGCCCCACGATGCTCATGTCGCCAAGCAGCACGTTGATAAACTGAGGCAGTTCATCGAGCGAGAACCGGCGCAAGAAACGCCCGAGCGGCGTGCGCCGGGGGTCGTTCGCTTGCGCCCAAACCGGGCCGGTCTCGGCCTCGGCATCGGGGCGCATCGAGCGGAACTTGATCATCATGAACGGCTTGCCGTCCAAGCCGACCCGCTCTTGGGTGTAGAAAACCGGGCCATTTCCTGATGTCAGCTTGATCAGCAGCGCGGTCAGCAGCATGAACGGCGAGAGCAGGATCAGGACGGCGGCGCTGATGACGATGTCGACGAACCGCTTGACCGCAAGATTCCAACCGCGCAGCTGAGCATCGCGGACAGAGACAAGCGGCATCCCCTCGAAGTCGCCGATCGACACTTCCGAAGCGATGATCTGAAAGATGTCGGGGAAGACGCGAATGTTGACATTCTCGCGCTCGCTCCGGCCGACGATGTCGAGGATCTCGCGGTGGCTCATCTCGGGGTCGGCGATGATCACCTCGTGCACCTGGTGCGCGCGGATGACACGGGCGACCTCCTCCGGCGTGCCGAGCACCGGCGCTCCCGCGACGAGCGCGCCCGGCGGGAGCGTCCGCGAGAGGACCCCCACCGTCTGGTAGCCGAGACGGCGCGAGGCGGCCGCTTTCTGGATCAGCGTCGCCGCGATTTCGCCGTCGCCGATAACGAGCAAGCGCTCGGTTCCGACGCCGCGGCTGCGGAGCAGGCCGTGGACCCAGTACTGCGCGAGCCGCTGCGTCCAGATCAGCCCGATCGCGAGGATCCAGACGATCGGCAAGATGGCGCGGGAATAGTCGAAGTCGCGATACGTGAGCACGGAGACGGCGAGGGAGAGGAGCAGCGCAATCGAGGCGGCGCCGAAGATCTTGTACAGCTCGTCGATGCGGCTGGCGCTCTTGGTCAAGCGGTAGAGCTTTGAGAACGCGAAGACGAGCGGCACGATGGCGGCAAAGATCACGGCGAAAGCGAGATACGGCTCCCAAGGATGGATGGCGATAACAGAGATCCAGCCGGACTCAAAGCGGATCCGATACGCGAGAACGACGGCCAGAAACGCGGCCGTGACATCGCCGAGGAGCACCAGCAAGGCGAGCAGCGGCCGCGAGCGCGGGATCGCCGGACGGCGGGCCGGCTCGGCCGGAAAGTCCGGGCTGGGGTCGGTCGCAGGCGGCGTCGCAAGCCCGACCACTGCCTACCTCGCTGGGGTCAGGCGCCGTGGCGCAAAGCCTTGGGGAAGCGGCGTCAGGGGCGCAAGCCGCAGCGACACGGCTGTCAGCAGCCGAAACCCCCGGATCGCCAGCAGCACCAGCCCATTCATCAGGAGCGAATGGCGCGCCGCGTAGTGCTTCCGGTAAAACAGCTCCATTGCGCGGTAAAACTCGACCGTGGCACGGGCGCGCCGCTGCCGGCTGCTCTGCCCTTTGTAGTGCAGGACGGTCACCGCCGGGTTGTAGCGGATTGTCCATCCCCGCTCTTTGATCCGGAACGCCCAATCGAGATCTTCGCCGTACATGAAGAACATCTCGTCGAGCAGGCCGACTTCCTCCACGACCTCTCCGCGCACCATCATGAAAGCGCCGACGACCGAGTCGACCTCGGTCTCGATCTCGGGGCTGAGGAAGGTCAGGTTGTAGCGGCCGAAACGCTTGCTGCGCGGGAACAGCGTGCTCAGCCCGACGAGGCGATAGAACGCCACTGCCGGCGTCGGAAATGAGCGGCGGCAGGCGTAGTCAAGCGAACCGTCGGGCAGGACCAGCTTGGGCCCTGCCGCGCCGACCTCAGGCCGCGCATCGAGATAGGCGGTCATCTCGGCGAGCGCCCGAGGCGGCACGACCGTGTCGGGATTGAGCAGAAGGATGTAGCGCGGCCGGTCGCCAGCGGGGCGAGCGAGATACTCGCGAAGGGCGAGGTTATTCGCATAGGCGAAGCCGCCGTTGTACGGGCTCTCGATCAGCCGCGCCTGCGGGAACTCGGCGCGCACCATGGCGGCGCTTCCATCGCTTGACTGGTTGTCGACGACAACGATCTCGGCGCTGACCCCGTCGGACGCGATAACCGACCGCAAGCAATCGCGGAGCAACCGCTCAACGTTGTAGCTGACGATCACGATGTAGAGGTCAGCCATGCCGGCCGCTATTGTAGGGGCGCAGCCGAGGCTTGAACAACCAACTGGGCCGAGGCTCGTCTTGCGCGCCTGATCCCGCAGCGCGGAAAGGGAGCAGAACCTAGCCGACGTTCAGTTTCAGTTCGCCCCGCGCGAGGTGAGGGGGCAGAATGGCGTGCGCCTCAATCGTGATCGGCGTGCCGGTCGGCACCACCGCGGGGATGGTGATCGTTGCGGCGCCATGCCCCTCCTCGGAGATAGGCACGAGCAGCACGAGGTCGGTCCAGTAGGCCGAATTGTCGGGCGCAAGCGGGAAGCGAACGATTACCGCTGCAAAGCCGCCGGCCGGGTTGCCTCTAGAGTCGACAGCGCGGATCGTCAGGATGCCGGGCTTGCCCGAGGGAAGACCGCTCTCGGCTGAGAGCGTAACACTAAGAGGCGGCACGACCCCCGTCGGCGCAGCGGAGAAGTCGCCGCTTCCTCCGCTCGCGCCGGCGAATGGCGGAGGAGGGGGAGGCGCGGGGGCGCCGTTCGGCTCGTCGGCCAGCGCAATCGCCGGGAGCGCTCCGCTTAGGATCACCGTTGTCCAGAGCGCCCCTAGGATGCGTCGAGATATCTGCATGTTCCGCTCCCTTCGGCGGCAGCGCCGCGCACACCCTGCGACCGCTGCGCCTGTCTTGACCTAGATGTTGTGGGTAGAAGCTATCTTACCACAACATGATGCAGTCAAGCGACCAAGCGCAGGGTGCAGCGGCTGCCGTCTTTCCAATGCAGGTAAGTTAGCTGATAGCAGGCGACTTGACAAGGGGCTGATCTGCTGCCCGTCTTTGGAGAGCGGCGGCAAAGCAAACCCCCCTTTCCGGGCGGAAAGGGGGGCGCTCGTCGGGGAGAGCGCTCAGCCGACGACGAAGTCGATCGTGGTTTTGCCGATTGCAGGAGGATAGACCGCGGAGATAGCGATCTGGGCAGGCACGCCGGCCGGCACCGCCGGATCGATCAGGACATCGACGACGGAGACCCCGCGCGAATCGGTTTCAGGACCGAAGAAAATGCCGTCCACGGTGTAGGCCTCTTCGTCGCCCGGCTTGAGGGGGTAATTGACAATCACCAGCACCTTCGCGCCCGCGACCGGCTGGCCGCTCGCGTCGGACACCCGAACCGTCACCTTGGTCGTCGCCCCGCTTGCAGGGGAGCGCGTTGCCGTCACGGCGGTGAGGTAGAGGGGCGGCGGCGTGTCAGAGCTGCTCGAGGCCGCCGGCGGGGAGCTCCCCGGTAGGGAGCCTCCTCCGGCGGCTTGGGCGCGAGTTTGGGGCTGGAAGACGCTGGCGGGGAAGATGCCGGCATCGCGAGCGATCTCGCCGGCGCGGGCGTAGAAGATCGTACCGTCGCTGAGCGATTGGTAGATCGCCGTGCGCTGGGTGCGGAGCGTCAGGACCCCGCCCATATCGCGCGCGCGGGCGGTCACGCGGCCGTTCAGGTCAGCGCCGAGCCATCCATAGGCGTCGCGGAGCGAAGGATGCTCGTTCAGCGCTTCCTCCGAGTCGATCGTCGGATCGACAGGTGGGATGCGATGGTGGGTCGCCAGCCAGCCGTCGAGCCCGATGCTGCTGAGCAGGTCCATCACCGACAGCAGTCGGACCCCCTCTGGCCGCGCCTGCAGCACGCCGTTCTGGAACACCTGCGTGACATAGCCGCCGGAGGTGAAGCGCCGGCTGATCGGGTAGCCGAGATAGTCAGGTCCGCCATACGCCACATAGGCGCTGAAGAGCGGAGCTGCCTCGTCATCGACGACGGCAAACCCGAGCCCGACGTGGGGCGAGCCTTGGGTGTAGAACCGTCCGCCGAGCAAGGGACTGTCGGGCTCTTGGGCCGACAGCGGCGCGGCCACGGCCGCGCTGAGGATGGTGAGCATTCCGAGCAGGGTAAGCCGTAGTTGCATGGGTGCTTCCTCACGTGTCCGCTAGCCGACGACCATCGGAAGGGTCAGTCGGCCGCCGGTCGGCGGATAGAGCGCCGAGACCTCAAGCGTAATCCCAAGCCCGCTGGGGACTTTAGGGTCAATCATATACTCAGCGACCACCACGCCATTCTGGTCGGTGCGGTTGCGCGAGAAGAAGATCCCGTCGGTGGCGTAGGTCGTGTCGTCTGATTTCAGCGGATAGTGGACGAGGATAAGAATGACCGCTCCGGGCACGGGGTTGCCTCGGCTGTCGGTCACGCGGAGCGACAGGCCAGCTTGTTGCCCGGGGCGGGGACGGGCAGCTTGGCCTACCAGCTCCACTCGGAGTGCCTCGCCGGGGGTGAGCATCAACGGAGCGGCGGGCGCAGCAGCCGGTGGCCCCGCCGGCGCGGGAGCGGCGCTTGGTGGGGCTGGGGTCGCCGAACTCCCTGCTGGCGCTGTCGCTTCAAGGAGGGTCATTGGGCGAAGCGCCTCAGCGGGGAAGAGCCCCGCTTCCTTGGCAACGTCTCCGCCGTTGGCGACAGTCACCGTCTGCGCGCGCGCCCACGGCACGTCGATCTTCCAGTACTGGAAAACCACTCGCTGCGCGCGCAGCACCTGCACGTTGGGGTAGTCGGTTATTTCGCTCGTGGGCAGGCCGTTCATCTCGATCGGATTGCCGCGCACATTGTTGTACGCCGCCTTGATCGCGGGGTTCTTGTCGAGCAGCGCGAGGCGGCTCGCCACAATCTGGTCCCACGGCTTGCCCTGTTCGTCGAACCTGCCGCGGTTGGGCACCTGCTTGGTTGTCGCAAGCCAGTCATCTTTGCCCGCCTCTCCGAGCAGGTCGAAGACATTCAGGTAGTCGACCCGGTTCTCGCCGGGCTTCCATTGGAAGACGAGCTTCTGGAATGCTTGGGTTTCGAAGCCGTGGTACGTGAAGCGCCGGCTGATCGGATAGCCGACCACCGCCGCTCCGCCGAGACGCTGAAACTCGCTCCAGAAGCGGGCGCGGCTGTCGTCGACAACGGCGAAGCCGGTGCGCCGGCTCGCATCACCGCTTGTCTGCGTAAAGAACCGCCCGTTGGGAAGCGGCACTTCTGCTTCTTGTGCGCTCACGGGTCGATGCGCTAGGAGCGGCAGCATGACCACCACGGCCACGACAGTTGCCGCAAGTCGCTTCATGGACGCCTCCTGCGGCCGCGCCTTTGCCGGCGCAGCGCAGGTCGGGATTGTAGCCAGGCGGTCTTCCTCTAGGCAACTCGGATGCTCCCCCGGGAGGTCAGCGACGGAAGGGCAGGCGCCACTGCCATCGCCGGCGGCGCGGTTCCTCCGGCGGAAGAGCCGGCTCCGCCAAGGAGGCGACCGGCCAGTCGGCACTCTTGGCCGCGTGACGGAGGGGAGCGCGCAGCACCGCGATGGTGGTGGGCCGGCCCGCGGGGTCCTTGCGCAGCGAGCGGGCCACCGCGCGGACCAGTTCGTCAGGCGCTTCCGGCGTCATCATCGCCAAGGAGGGCGCGATGGTGTTCCGATGGCGGCGGAGCACCTGGTCAGGGGTCTCGCCAGGAAAGGGCGGTTTTCCTCCCACAAGCCAGAGGAGGAGTGCCGCGGCGCTGTAGAGGTGTTCGGCGACGGTGGCGGGACGTCCCGTCGTCATTTCCGGCGGGCGCACGTAGAGCGCGGGCGCCACTGCGGCGCCGAGCGGGGCGAGAGCGACTGGCTGGCCGAAGTCTCCCACCTCGACCCCGCCAAACGGGTTGAGGAAAATGTTGTCGGGGGTCAACCCCGGATGACTGATCCCCGCCACAATCGCGGCTTCGACAACGTCTAACGCCCGCTCGACCACACTCGCCGCAAGCGCGAGCGCCATTGGCTCGCCGCGGGTCAGGCGTTCGCGCAGGAGCGCGCCGCGCGGACGCTCCGTCACCGTATACAGCCGCTCCCCCTCGAATCCCAGTTCGCGCAGCGCCAGCGCACCGGGCTGCTTCCAATCGAGCGCCGCCGCCAGCTGATGCATCGCGGCGCGCCGCGCCTCCCGAGTGGGAAAGGCATCAGGATGAAACAGCCGAACGCGCACCGGCGCGTCGTCGGCGAGGTCGCGCGCAAAGAAGATCTCGGCGGACTCGTCTTCGCCAAGGGGCCGGAAGAGCTGGTACCGCTTGCGCAGCCCGAGCTCGGGGCTTATGGTCGTCATGGTCGGCGTGGTCTTAACCCTACCGGAGCGGTGGCAGCACAGAAAGTACTTCCTGTCCTTGCCGTCACTTGAGTTGGAAGAAGGGGGCTGGTAGACTACTGCCCAGAGCAGAACGGTGGGATGGCCCCCTCGGGGGCGTTCGAGCGAAGCCGGTGCGAATCCGGCGCTGTCCCGCAACTGTGATCGGCAAAACGCCGTAAGCCAGGTCGCCTCCTCCCATCGTGGACTGCCTGCGCCGCGGAGCGTAGGGTCCGTTGTAAGGAGTGACTCCTGGGTCAACGGGCCCGGGAGTTTTTCTTTTGGCTGGAGGCCGCTGAATGCGTGACCGCGTTGAGGCTGTCTGTGGCGCCATCCCCCCGCTCGACCGCGCGGCAATGGAGGCCGCGCGCGCGCGCCAGCCGCAGTTGACGAAACCGTGGGGCAGTCTCGGCCGCCTCGAAGACCTCGCCACTCAGCTGGCGGGCATTACTGGCCAGCCGATCCCGCGCTTCGGGCCGCGCACCATCATTACCTGCGCGGGGGACCACGGCGTCGTTGAAGAGGGCGTGAGCATGTTCGGCCCGGAAACGACGCCGGCGATGGTCCTGAATTTCCTCGCCGGCGGCGCAGGGATCAATGTGCTTGCCCGCCTTGCTGGGGCAGAGGTGCTGGTTCTCGATGTCGGCGTCGCTGCTGACCTGCCGCCTCACCCGAAGCTCCTGATCCGAAAAGTGGGGCGCGGCACCCGCAACTTGTCGCGCGAGCCGGCGATGACCCGTGAGCAGGCGTGGGCCGCGATCGCGGCAGGCATCGAGGCGGCCGAAGCGGCGATCGCGGCGGGCGCCACCCTGCTCGGTACTGGCGACATGGGGATCGCGAACACCACGCCCTCCAGCGCGATGGTCGCCGCGTTCACCGGCGAGCCCGTCGCGCGCGTGACGGGGCGAGGCACGGGGATTGATGACGCGATGCTGGCGCGGAAAATTGCGGTCATCGAGCGCGGCCTCGCCATCAACCAGCCTGACCCTGCCGACCCGATCGATGTCCTCGCGAAAGTGGGCGGCTTCGAGATCGGCGCGATCGCCGGCGTGTGTCTTGCTGGCGCGGCGCACCGGGTGCCCGTTATCGTCGACGGCTTCATCTCAGGCGCTGGCGCTCTGCTCGCCTATCGGCTGGCGCCAGCAGTGCAGCCCTATCTCATCGCCGGCCATGCGTCGGTGGAGATTGGCCAACGGGTCATTCTCCGTGAGCTTGGTCTCCAGCCGCTGATCAATCTCGACCTCCGCCTCGGCGAGGGGACCGGCGCCGCGTTGGCGATGACGATTGTCGAGGCAGCGTGGCGCATCCTCGCGGAGATGAACACCTGGGAGGGAGCGAACGTCGCCGGACCCTTGAATGCCGTGCCTGATGCCCAAAGCGCGTGAGCGGTCTGCGAACGGCGCTCCAGTTTCTGACCGTCGTTCCCGTCTCGGGAGGGGCCGACCTCGCGAGCGCCGTTCGCTGGGGGCCGCTCGTCGGCCTTTTCCTCGGGGCGCTCCTCGCCGCTGCCGACCTCGCGCTCGCTCCGTGGGTGGGGCCGGCAGTGCGCGCCGTGATCCTCGTGGCGCTGCTGGCAGCGCTGACCGGCGCCCTGCATCTCGATGGTCTCGCCGACAGTGCCGACGGCCTGCTGGTACATCGTTCGCCGGCCGACCGGCTGGCGATCATGCGCGATCCGCGGACCGGCGGGTTCGGGGTGGTGGCGGTGACCCTCGTTGTGCTTGCTAAGGTGGCAGCGCTCACTGAACTCGAAGGCGCGCTGCGAACGCCGGCGCTCCTCATCACCCCGGCCTTGGCGCGGTGGACGATCGTTGCGCTCGCTCGCCTTCTCCCCGACGCGCGCGTCGGGCTGGGCAGTGTCTGGCGCGCCGGGTCGGGCGGCGGGGCGTTCGTGCTGGCGACAGCGCTCGCCCTGCTCCCTGCCGTCATCCTTGCTGGGCTGGCAGGGGTCGTGTTGGCCGGGGCTGCAGCGCTGACAGCAGCCGGAGTTGGGCTGTTCTCGCGGGCACGGATCGGCGGGGTCACCGGTGATGTGCTCGGCGCGACAGTCGAGCTCGTGGAGGCAGCATGCTGGATCGTGGCAAGCGCGTTGTGATCGATGCACCCCTCCAGGCTGCGCCGGCGGCCGCGCCGACGGTCCCATCGCGCCGGCGCTCGATTGTCGGGCGCCTCCTCCTCTGGGTCGGGAGCTTGAGCGTGCTGCTGCTTGTGGTGATCGTCGCTGCGGCATCGGTCGGACCGGCGTCGGCACCGATCGGGGCGACGGTGGCAACAATTGCGCGGCGCGCCGGCGTGCCGTACGGCGAGGTCACCCCTGCCCAGCAGCGCATCATCGAACAGATCCGTCTTCCTCGGATTGTGACGGCGCTGCTGGTCGGCGCGGCGCTGGCAACGGCCGGCGCGGCGCTCCAAGCGGTGTTTCGCAACCCGCTCGCAGACCCCGGCGTGATCGGCGTTTCGGGCGGCGCGGCGCTCGGCGCGGTAAGCGGGATCGCGCTCCGTTTCGCTACCGCTGCCGCGCCTGGCTGGGCATTGCCCCTCACTGCCTTTGTCGGCTCCCTCCTCGCCGTCGGCGGAGTGATGGCGGTGGCGACCGCCGGCGGCCGGCTCGCTCCCGCGACGCTGATCCTCGCCGGACTTGCTGTGCAGGCCTTGACGGGCGCGCTCACCTCCGCTGTCATCACGATGACCGGCGACCCGGAGCTCGTGCGCAACATGCTGTTCTGGCTGGTCGGCGGCTTTGACGGCCGCTCGTGGGCGCACGTGAACGCGATCCTGCCGGCCATTGCTGGCGGCGTGTTCGCGCTCGCGCTGCTCGGCCGCGACTTGAATGTGCTTGCTCAAGGGGATGAAGCGGCGCACGGTCTCGGTCTTGCTGTCGGCGCGACCCGGCTGCTTGTCCTCGGGATCGCGGCGGTCATCACCGCAACGGCGGTCTCGGTCTCCGGGACAATCGGCTTCGTCGGCCTGATCGTCCCGCACGCCTTCCGGCTCCTCGTCGGCGGTGACTATCGGCTGCTGCTGCCTGTCTCCGCCGTTGGAGGGGCGGCGTTTCTGATCACCGCCGACACAGTTGCCCGCACCGCGCTGCAGCCCGCCGAGCTGCGCACGGGGGTTGTCACGGCGCTGCTCGGCGCGCCGTTTTTCATCTTCCTCCTCTGGCGCAATCGAGCGCGGATCGGAGACTGGTAAGGTGGGCCATCCTGCTGCGCCGTCGCCTCGAGTAGCGCTGAGCAGCGTCGGGTTTGCCGTCGGCGGCAGCTGGCTGCTGCGGAATGTGAGCCTGACCATTGATGCGGGCGAGGTCGTGGGGGTGGTCGGCGCCAACGGCGCCGGCAAATCAACCCTGCTGCGACTTCTCTCCGGCTATCTCCGTCCGACGGTCGGCACTGTCCTGCTGGAGGGGAAGCCGGTCGCCCGCTATCGCGCGCGGGAACGGGCACGCCTTGTCGCTACTGTCCCCCAGTTGACGCATATCGAAGGGGAGCGCCGCGCCGAGGATATTGTGCTCCTTGGCCGCTATCCTCACCTCGGGCGGTTCGCCATCGAAGGCGAGAAGGACCGAGCGATCGCGCGCTTGGCAATGCGCTCCACCGACACCGATTGGCTGGCAGACCGTCCGGTCTCGACTCTCTCGGGGGGCGAACGGCAGCGGCTCCTGATCGCGCGCGCCCTGGCGCAAGAGCCGCGCCTCCTTCTGCTCGATGAGCCGACGGCGAGCCTCGATTTGCGTCAAGAAATACAGATCCTCGACCTCGTCCGCCAGCTTGCGGACGATGGACTCACGGTGGTGGCAGCGATCCATGACCTCCGTCTCGCGGCGCGCTATGCCGATCGGCTCGTCGTGCTTCGCCGCGGCGAAGTGATTGCCGACGCTCCGCCGCGGGAGGCGCTGACGCCCGAGGTGCTTGCGGACGCATTCGGCGTTCGCCCGCTGATCGAGCCTGACCCCCTGACCGGCGTTGCCGAAACGGTGCTGCGCCCAATCAGGGCGCCGATCCCGCGGCGCAGCCGGGTGCACGTTATTGCGGGCGGCGGACGAGGTGCTCCTGTGTTAGCGCGCCTTGCGGCAGCGGGTTTCGAACTGTCGGTCGGCCCTCTTGGCGAAGGCGACACCGACTTGCCCGCTGCTCGGCTGTGTGGCGCGCGCGTGCTCACGCACCGCCCCTTCGCCCCGATCGACGATCGTCTCGACGCGGAGCATCGCCGCTGGGTGCGCGAGGCTGATGCGGTCATTCTTGCCGACGTCTGCTGGGGCTATGCCAATCTCCCGAACTTGCTCGCCGCCGAAGAGGCGCGCCGCCTGCTCGCCATCGAGGGCGAGCCCATCGCTCGCCGCGACTTCACCCAGGGCCGCGCGACGGCTATCTTCTGCCGGCTCGCAGCGCGTCTCGTCTCGCTTGACGCGCTCGTTCCGGCGCTCCTTGAGGAGTGCCCATGATCGTCACGTTCGAGGGCAAGACCCCGAAAGTCGCACCGACTGCCTTTGTCCACCCGCTCGCCTACGTTGTCGGCGACGTGACGCTCGAAGATCATGTGACAGTGATGCCCTTCGCATCGATCCGAGGCGAGTTCGAGTCGATCGTCATCGGGGCGTACTCGAATGTCCAAGACAACGCCTCGGTCCATGCCGACCCTGGCCAGCCGCTTCGGATTGGCTCGCGCGTCTCGATCGGGCATAACGCTGTCTTCCATGGTCGGCGCTGCGGCGACAACACGCTCATCGGCATGGGTGCGGTGGTCGTCCAGCAGTGTGAAATCGGCGCGTGGTGCCTTGTCGCCGGCGGCGCGGTGCTGCCCCAAGGGATGGTCGTCCCTGACCGGTCGCTGGTGCTGGGGGTCCCGGCGACCTATCGGCCGCTCACCGACGCGCAGCTCGCTCGCTTGCGCGACAATGGCGCGAACTACGTTCGTCTCGGCGCCGCCTATCTCGCCGGCGCTGCTGACCTGCCCCGGGGATGATCCGACTGGCCCTGCAGCAGCTTCTCGGCACGCGCCTCGTGCTGCTGAAGCCGCTTCTCCCTCTCGCCGCGCTCCGAAAGCTCGCCGTGACGCGAGGGGGAACGCTGGCGCTTGCGGCGTTGCTCGACTGGGCCCTCGCTGAACCGCCGTCGGCAGTCCATCCGGTCGTCTGGATGGGGCGGCTGCTTGCCGCGGCTGAGCCGGCCTTGCTCCGGGGTCCCTCCTCCCGTCAGCTGGTGGTCGGCGCCTTGGTCGCTGCCGGGGGCGCCGGCGGCTGGTTTGTCGTGGGGCGGGCGCTCGACCAGTTCCTCGTGCGCTCGGCGCTGTTTCTGCCGCTCCGGGCATGGCTGCTCAAATGCTGCTTCGCGTGGCGGGCGCTCGATGAGGCGGCCGCCCGCGTTGAGGGGCTGCTGCGGGAGGGAAGGCTGGCGGCGGCGCAGACGGCGGTCCAGTCGCTAGTCAGCCGCGAGACAGCCGCCCTCGATGCAGAACAAGTTGCTGCAGCTGCTATCGAGTCGGTCGCCGAAAACTTGGGCGACAGCCTTGTTGGGCCGGTTCTTGCCTACGCGGTGGGCGGGCTGGGGGGCGCCTTCGCCTACCGCTGGGTGAACACGGCCGACGCGATGGTCGGCTACCGCGGCCGCTTCGAATGGGGAGGGAAAGCGGCGGCGCGGCTCGATGACCTCGCGAATTTCGTGCCGGCGCGCCTTGCGGCAGCGCTGCTCCTCCTCTGCGGCGGCGACCGGCGGAGCGGTCTCGACGCGCTGCGCCGCGACCGTGGCCAGACGGCCAGCCCAAACGCCGGCTGGCCGATGGCAACAATGGCCGGCCTGCTTGGCCGCTCACTCGAAAAACCGGGCGCCTACCGGCTGAATGCGTCTGCGCCGGCGCCGGGTCCGAGCGACATCCTCGCGGCGCGCCGGATCGTCGCTCGCGCTTGGCTGCTGCTGGCGGCGGTCGGCAGCACGCTTCTCCTGCTGAGGCGACGATGACCGTTCTGCGTCCGGAGCTGCTCACCCTTGCCGAGGTGCCGCATGGCTCGCTCGCAGCGAGCGAGGCGCATGGCCGTGCGGACGTGCTCGATCTCAGCGCGAACCTCTCGCCCCTTGGTCCCCCGCCCGCGGTGATCATGGCGGTGCGCGCCGCGCGGCTTGACGCCTATCCTGAGCCCGACGCGCGCACCTTCCGAGCCGCCGTCGCCGACCGGGTCGGCGTGACCCCTGAGCAGGTGGCGGCAGGGAACGGCGCCTCCGAGCTGATCTGGCTTGCCGCGCTTGCGGCGGTGCGCCCGGGCGCCCGGGTTCCTATCCTCGGCCCGACCTTCGGCGAATATGCGCGAGCGGTCCGCGTCGCTGGGGGCGAGCCTGTTCTGGTTCACGCTCAGCCGCCTGACTTTCTCCCGCCTGTCGAAGCCTTTGTCGACGCGCTTGAGCGGCTGGCGCCTCCGATCGCGTTTCTCTGCAATCCGAACAATCCGACCGGCGCGTTGCTTCCCCGTTCCGCAATCGAGCGGCTCCTGCGCGCTGCGCCGGCGACCCTCCTCGTCATCGACGAGGCGTATCTGCCGTTCAGCGGCGCGCCGGATTTGGTTCCCCTTCTGGAGTGGGGCAATGTGCTGCTCATTCGGTCGCTGACGAAGGTGTACGCTATTCCGGGCGTTCGGCTCGGCTATGCCCTCGCCTCGCCGGCCGTGGCGACAACGCTGCGCCGGATTGCGCCGCCTTGGAGCGTGAGCGCGCCGGCCATCGCGGCGGGGCTCGCTGCCCTTCGCGACCCGGCGTGGGAACAGCGCGCGGCGGCCACTGCCCGTCTTGAGCGGGAGCGCCTGGCGGCTGGGCTTCGGGCGCGCGGCCTGCGTCCCCTGCCGAGCGCGGCAAATTTCCTGCTGGTCGCGGTGCCGAACGCGCCCGCGGTCCGCCGGACCCTGCTCGAGCGGGGGGTGCTGGTGCGCGATTGCGCCTCGTTCGGGTTGCCGGACTATCTGCGCATTGCAGCCGGTCCGCCCAACGCTATCGATCGCCTGCTCGCGGTCTGGCCTGCACGTGAGGACGAGCGATGAAACTGCTTTGCGTCCGCCACGGTGAGAGTGTCTGGAACGCAGAAGGGCGCACCCAAGGGCAGGCCGATGTCGCGTTATCCGAGCGAGGAAGACAGCAAGCGGCGGCAATCGCGGGGCGCTTAGAGCGGGTCCCGATTGGGGCGGTGTTCAGCAGCGACTTGGTTCGCGCGTGGGAGACCGCGCTGCCGATCGCGGCGGCGCATGGCGCGCCCCTTGTGCCGGTCCCGGCGCTCCGGGAGCGGCATCTTGGCGCGTTTCAGGGATTGACCTTCGAGGAGATTGTGGCGCGGTTCCCTGACCTGTGGGAGGCGGTCTTCCGGGGGGACGGTCGTCCTCCGGGCGGGGAGACACGCGCTGAGGTTGGCGCGCGCGTGCGCTGCTTCCTCCGCGAGCTGCGCGCTGCGCCGCCAGCGGAGACAGTCGTGCTGGTCGGTCATGGCGGGTCGTTGCGCGCTGCCTTCGCTGAACTGCTCGGGCTGCCGCAGGAAGAGGGGTGGCGGTTCCGGGTCGACAACGGGTCGTTGACTATCTTCGCCCTCTACCCCGAGGGCGCGGTCGCGGAGGTGCTCAACGACACCTGTCACCTCGACGGGGGAAGGAGCCCCGAATGGTAGCGCGGACGCTGATGGTGCAAGGGACAGCCTCATCCGTGGGTAAGAGCGCGCTGGTCACCGCACTCTGCCGGATCTTTCGTCAGGACGGGCTGCGCGTCGCACCGTTCAAGTCCCAGAACATGGCGCTCAACTCAGCGGTAACGGTGGACGGCGGGGAGATCGGGCGCGCCCAAGCGGAGCAGGCGGCAGCAGCCGGGATCGAGCCGACGGTCGACATGAACCCGATCCTGCTCAAGCCCGAAGGGGAGATGCGCTCGCAGGTTGTCGTCCGCGGTCGTCCGTGGGCGACCCTCAGCGCGTGGGAGTACCAGCAGCGCAAGGCGGAACTGCTCGGCGTTGTGGCCGAGTCGCTTGCTCGTCTCCGCGCCGCGTATGACCTCGTCATCATCGAAGGCGCGGGCAGCCCGGCCGAGATCAATCTCAAGGCGGACGAGATCGTCAACATGCGGGTCGCAGCGCTCGCCGACGCGCCCGTGCTGCTCGTCGGCGACATCGACCGCGGCGGGGTCTTTGCCTCGCTCCTCGGTACGCTTGAGCTGCTGGAGCCGGACGAACGGGCGCGGATCGCGGGGCTCGTGATCAACAAATTTCGCGGAGATCGGCGGCTGCTGCAGCCGGGGCTAGAGGTGCTGGAGGCGCGCACGGGGAAACCGGTGCTCGGCGTTATTCCCTACCTGCCGAATATCGGACTTGCCGAAGAGGACTCTGCAACCTTGGAGGACCGCCCGGCGGCTGCAGCCGATGGCCGCGTTGAGATCGCCGTCATCCGCCTGCCCCGGCTGAGCAATTACGACGATTTCGACCCGCTCGCTGCTGAGGCGGCCGTTCGCTTTGTCGACCAGCCGCGTCACCTTGGGGAGCCTGACCTGATCATCGTGCCTGGCACGAAGAGTACGGCGGCCGACCTCGCTTGGCTGCGCGCGAGCGGTCTTGCAGCGGCGATCGTCGAGCATGTCGAACGAGGGGTTCCGCTCCTCGGCATCTGCGGCGGCTATCAGATGCTCGGTCGGCAGATCCTCGACCCTGATCGTGTCGAAGCGGAGGCGACCACCACGCCAGGGCTTGGTCTGCTCGATGTCGTAACCGAGTTTCTGCCGGAGAAGCAGACGGTGCGCGTGGAGGGGGTGGTCGAGGGCGGCGCAGGGCCGTTTGCGGCGCTGCAAGGAAAGCGGTTCCGGGGGTATGAAATTCACCATGGCCGCACCCGTCGTGGCGCGGAGATGAGCTGGCTGCGGCTGGAGCAGCGCTCAGGTCACCGGGTGGATGATGTCGACGGCGCGTTGCGGCAAGACGGCCTCGTCGCCGGCTGCTACATCCATGGGTTCTTCGACGCTGACGAACTGCGCGCCGCCCTGCTCGAGGCGCTCGCCCGCCGGCGCGGGCGCGCCGTCGTCTCGCGGCCGTTTTCGCGGCAGCATGCCTTTGACCGCTTGGCCGACCATGTCCGTCGTCATCTCGATCTCGCCGCTCTCCGCCGCATCATCGGGCTGTCGAGCGACTAACCCGCCTCACGCTCGGCGGTGCCGCGCTGCCAGTTGGAACAGCTTCTCCCGCCATGCCGCATTCAGCGGCGGCACCGGCATCGCGCTCTCAACGACGACGTGTTCAAGGTAGGCCAAGATCCGCTCCGCTTCCAGCCGTTGGAGGCGCAGAGGAAGGCGGTCGAGCTGGAAAGCGAGGTCGACAAGCGCGCTCCGCAGTTCGCTCAAGCTTCCTGGCGCGAAATGGACAATCCCCCGGACATCGCCGATGAGCGGCTGCGCTGACCGCGCAGGAGGAGAGGAGCGCTCAGCCGGCGAGACGTCAGAACGGTGTGCGGTATTCATCGCGAGGATCATCGGCTCGCCTGCGCACCCGAACTAGAGCCGAACTGCCCAGCGGCAGCGGGACGACCTCGTCCAAAACGACGATGCGCGAGGGGAACCGTCCCAGCGGCTGGCTCCTCGCGCGAGCGGGGCTGCGTTCGCGAGCGAGCGGCTACGGGGCGGCGCCGAGGCCGCCGGGGAGGCCGGCGCCGGCAGCGGCGGTGCGGAATTCGGCCGACCACGAGAGCGGCGCGCCGGTGGTGAGGCCGGTGCTGGTGTAGTTGCCGTTGCGGCGCACCACCGCTGCGAAGGGGGGCGACCCGGTCGGGCGCTCGTCAGAGGCGGTGGAGAACCAGAGCCAGCTGTAGGTGGTGAAGGAGCGGCCGCTGTTGTCGATCAAGATGTAGAAGGGGCCTTGGACTTGGCCTTGGCGGACGAAGTGGTTGACCCAGCCGACCTGCTGGAGGGCGGGGGAGAGGCCCTCGAGTTTGCCGCGGTTGAAGCCGGGGTCGCTGGCGTAGGTGTCGACGACGCGGGCGGTGGTGGGGATGGCCCAGCGGACGTCGACGAAGGCGTGCTCGCGGAGGGTGCGGTTGCCGACGAGGCCGAGGATGATGGTGTTGGTGCCGATGGTGGCTTGGAGTTCGCCGCTGAAGACGGGCGGCCACGCGAGCGTGTTCGCCGCACCAAACTGCGGCACGTC
>JANWZD010000017.1 GCA_025054935.1 Dehalococcoidia bacterium
CGGCACGCTGGCACTCTGCGCCGCGCTCGCGCTCCTGCCGCGGTTCCTTGAGGCTGCGGGGACGGTCACCAGCTGCACCACCCAAACCGACCTTGAGGCGAAGCTCGCCGGTGGCGGGACCGTGACCTTCAACTGCGGCGGGACGAACCAGCCGGCAACCATCCCCATCGCCAGCACGCTCGTCATCACCTTGCCCACCACCATCGACGGCGGCGGCGTCATCACCCTCGACGGCCAAGATGCGCGCCGCATCATTACCGCCAGCGCGCCGCTCACGCTCGTCAACCTCACCCTCTGGCGCGGGCGCGTCACCGGCCCGGAGGACGGCGGAGCGGTCCGCTCGACCAGCGCCGTCACGCTCGACCGGGTGAAGGTCATCTCCAACACTGCCGGCCGCAGCGGCGGCGGGCTGATTGCCGACACCGCCACCATCACCGCCAGCACCTTCCTGAGCAACTTCGCCGGCGGCAGCAGCGGCGGCGAAGGCGGCGGCGGGCTGGCCACCTCCGGCACAGCGGTCATCACCGGCAGCGCCTTCACCAGCAACACCGCCAGCCGCGACGGCGGCGGGCTGCTTGCCGGCGCCGCCACCATCTCCGCCAGCACCTTCACCAGCAACTCCGCCAGCCGCGACGGCGGCGGGCTGTGGGCCAGCGCCGCCACCATCTCCGCCAGCACCTTCACCAGCAACTCCGCCGCCGCGGAGGGCGGCGCCGTCAGCGCTTTCGGCCCCCTCACTCTCACCAACAGCACCCTCCACGCCAACAGCGCCATCACCGGCAGCGCCGTCTTCAACGCGAGCGCCTCCCAGCCGACCCGCCTCGCCTTCAGCACCGTCACCGACAACCCCGCCACCAATGGCACTATCGCCACCAGCGGCGGCAGCCGCATCCTCGCCAACAGCATCGTCTCCGGCACGGCGTCCGTCTGCGCCGGCCTCGCCACCAGCGCCAACGAGGGCGTCAACCTCGTCTCCGACGCCAGCTGCGGCGCGCCCGCCTCCGGCGACCCGCTGCTCGGCCCCTTGGCCAACAACGGCGGGCCGACCCTCACCCGCGCCCTGCTCCCCGGCAGCCCCGCCATCAACGCCGCCACCGACACCTGCCCGCCCACCGACCAGCGCGGCGTCCTCCGCCCGGTCGACGGCGCCTGCGACGCCGGCGCCTATGAGTACGGCGCCAAACCGACCCTGACTGCGCTCCAGCCGGTCAGCGCCCTCCAAGGCAGCCCCAGCTTCACCCTCATCGTCACGGGAACGAACTTCCTCTCGGGCACAGTGGCGCTCTGGAACGGCAGCGCGCGCGCCACCACGGTCCTCAACAGCACGACGCTGAGCGTCGCCATCCCCGCCAGCGACCTCACCACAGCCGGCACGGCGACAGTGACGGCGCGCTACGGGCAGGCGGCGGACAGCGTCTCCAACGGCCTGCCCTTCAGCGTCCTGCCGCCGACCCCAACGCCCACGCCGACCCCGACCGCCCCGCCGTCGCCCACGCCCACCCCGACGTCCGGCCGGACGATCACGCGCATCCTCGTGCCGCTCTTCTCCTTTAACGAGCCCGGGGGCTGAGCGGACGAGGCGCGGCCGCCGAAGGAACGACCGGCAGCGCCGCCATGACGCGCTCGACGGCGCCGCCGTCCGGCAGGGCCTCGACCGCGCGGATAAGGGCGTCCGGCGTCCGCCACGCCGGCAGGCCGGCAACGCTCCAGCAATGGGCGACTTTTGCCAGCCGTTCGTCGCGGCTGAGCGGGCGCGCGCGGCTGCCGCGGAGCGCGGTCACCTCGCGTCGCAGCACGGCGCCGGCGCGGGTGCGTACCTGAAGGCGGACCGGGACGAACGCCCCCGGAGGAATATCCGGCGCGGCGCGCACCTCGATGCGGGCCATCAGCTCGCGCGCGGCAGGGTCGGCCGCCGCTCCCGGCGCGATCTCGCCCAGCCCCACGCGGCCGCGCAGGAGCGCTTGAGCGACCGTAAACGGCACGCTCAGCCGCTGGTGGACAAGGGAGGCATCCGGCGCGGGTGTGCGGCCAGTACGCTCCGCAATCACGGCGCTGCACTCGATGACAATCCCCTCGACCTCCTCGGGACGCAGCCCTTCGGCGCGGAGCGCAAGCGCTCCGTCGATCGCGCCGTGGGTCAGCCGCCCGCAGGGATACGGCTTGAGCTCGCTGTCGAGCAGCAGCCACCGCTCGCCCAGCCCCTCGAGCGCGCGCGCGCGGTCCCAGCGGCCGCCTTCGTAGGTGCGGTAGTAGCCCGAGGGGCCTTCAAGCACGTCCGCCGGGCCGGTGCCGCCGTGGCGGGCAATCGCCACCGCCAGCAGGCCCGCCCGTGCCCCGAAGCCGGGCAGCGCGCCATGCACCGATGACCCTTCCGCATGGGGCTGCCAGCACGGCGCGCCGAGGCTGGCCGCGATGCCGAACGCATGCCGCGCCGCCATCCGGTCGAGACCGGCGACCCGCGCCCCGGCAGCCGCGCCGGCGAAAGCGCCCATCGCCCCGCAGCGGTAGACCGTCGGCACGCCGAGCGCCGCCGCGCTCACGCGGCAGGCAACCTCGCCCGCCACCGCGATCGCCGCGAGCAGCGCTCGGCCATCATTCAGCCGGGCTTCGGCTGCCGCCGCCAGCGCCGCCGGGACAGCCCCCGCAACCGAATGGATCAGGCCAGCCTCGAAGGCAGGGTCGAACTCGGTTGAATGGACGAGCGCCCCGTTTGCGAGGGCAGCATCCGGCGCCGACAGCCGGTCCGGAAAGCCGATCACCGGCGCGGGACCGCGGCTGCCGGCGCGCAGCGCCGCCACGAGCCCGGTCGTCCCCTCCGCGATCCTCCCCGCGAGCGCGACCGCAAGGCAGTCGAGCAGGAGCGTTGCTGTGAACTCAAGCACCTCGCGCGGCACCCGCTCAGCCGGCAGGCCAACGAAGGCCGTGAGCGGGCCGCTCAGGTCGTCTGCCTCGATGTCGACCGGAGCAGCGGCCGCCGGAGTGACGGCGGGAGCGGCGCCGTTTGGACTCGGACGCCCGCCCTCCCTTCCAAGAGCGCGCAAGCGGTCACGCGCTGCCGGCGTGACGATCGCGCCGGGCGGAATGACCAGCGGCGCGCCCGCTGCAGCCGCCGCCTCGACATCGCGCTCGGTGAAAATCCGCATCGCTCAATCATAGATCGCGCAGGGGGCTGGCCTGCGTAGCGACCCGGCAGCCCGCCCACCCCTCTGCGCATCAGCCTCCCCCGCAAGAGAAGCGCCCGGCCCGAAGGAGCAGCGCCGCCTCGCTCCCCGCGCATGCCCGCGGCACGGGGCGCAGAGAGCAAGACCGGCGCTCCGCTTGGAGCCCGGAATGCCACGGTAACCGCGCTCCTGACCGGGCTGCTCGTCGACGGCGTCCGCCTCCTCGCCGGCCCCGCCGCGCACGACCGGCAGACGATCCTCAAGAGGCCGTCATCCGGCCCGACCCCGCGCCGCCGAGCGACCCTTCATCATCGGCGGCGCTGTGCGAAGCGGCCGCTGAGCGAGCCGCGAGTGCCCCCAGAACGCATCGCCGCGTCCGCGCGCTGATGAGGGCGCCCCCTGCTTCGGCTGCTCGGTCAAGGCGCTCGCCGCGCTCGTTCGACTTCCCGGCGCTGCTGCTCCCGCAAAGCCAGTCCCCCGCCCCTTACGGGCAAGCGGGAGGATCCGGCCTCGTCCGGTGCCGCCACGGCGCGTCGATCTCCGCCGGGATCGCTATTGTCGTCCCCATCTCGGCAGCTGCCAGCGCCGCATCGATGATCTGGAGATCCTTCGCCGCCTCCCACGCCGTGCCGAGCGGCGGCGACCCTGTCGTCAGCGCGCGGTGGAAATCGGCAAGCTCCTGCACAATGCCCCCGGCGCTGTCCTCAAGCGGGATGACGTCCCGCCTCCCCTCAGCCTCGACTTCGATCCAGTCGTCGTAGCGCGCTCGGCCCTCGCCCTCACGCCGCTGCTGCAAGAGCGCCAGCGTGCCGCCCGTGCCGTAGACATGCATCGCGTTTGTCCAGCGGCTGGAGCTGCTAAACGAGAGCGCGAGCCGTCCTGCGGCGCCATCCGCCAGTTCAACCGTCGCGAGCAGCGTGTCGGGCTGGCCGCCGAAGAGGTCGGGAAGGATCGAGCGCGTCACCGCCTGCACTGTCGTCACCTCAGCGAGCGCCACCTGTCGGAACGCCGCGACCGCATGAACGCCGGAGTCGAGCAGCCAGCCGCCCTGATGATGCCCCTCGCGCCGCCAGACAGAGCCGGCGTACGGATTGTCCGGCGTCATCCGGCTGAGGACGGCGAAGTCATAGACAATCGGACGGCCGATCCGTCCCGCCTCAAGCAGCGCCCGTCCGGCGAGGAACCGGCCCTGATAGCGGAAATTCTCTGCAACGAAGTGCGGCACGCCGCGCTCCGCAGCAAGGCGCAGCAGCTCGGCGGCCTGGGCGACTGTCTCAGCAATCGGCTTCTCGGAGATGACGGGCTTGCCGGCGAGCAGCGCTTCTCGGACAATCGGCGCCGTCCGGTGGATCGGGACAGCGACGAGCACGACATCAACCTCGGGCGACATAAGCACCTCGCGGAAGTCCCGCGCTACCCGAGGTCGCGACGGCAAGGCTGCGCTGACCGCTGCGGCGCTTGCGCCCCGCTCGCTGCAGACCATGGTTATTCCGTAACGGTCGGCGAGCTGCGCCAGAGCCGGCAGATGACGCTGGCGGACAAAGTACCCCGTGCCGATCAGGCCGAGCCGCAGCCGCTCCATCGCCGCAACGGTAGCGGAGCTGCAACCGCCGGACAAGCCGCTTCGAGTAGAATGACACTACTCCTGTTGGCCAGAGGCGCTATGCCGTCCTCCACCTCGCGACTTGTCGAAACCGTTACCGATGCCCTGAACGACGCGGAGCCGTTGGCCGCCGTCGGCTTTCGGATCGCGGTTGAGGAGCAGGATGGCGTCGTTCATCTTCGCGGCGTCGTCCGCACTGAGGTCCACCGCCATTTGGCAGAGCGCATCGCCGCAGCGATCCCGCAAGTCAAGGCCGTCCGGAACGAGTTGCGCAGCGACACGGCGATCGCTGCCGATGTCTCGCGCGCCCTCGCTGCCGATCCAGCGCTCGCGCGGGTCTCCTTCCTCGTCGAGTCGACCCTCGGCGAGGTTCGGTTGCGCACTTCCGCCACCGACCCGCTCATCATCGACCGCGCCGTCGCGATCGCGCGTCAGATCCCCGGCGTGATCGAGGTGAGCGCGCGATCGATCGGCGGACACGGCGACGCGCCGCCGCTCCGCCGCGCCTCTTAACCGCGCTGCCGCAGCGGACCGAGCGGCGACAGTCGACCCGCGACGGGGCGGCTGCGCCTAGCAGGGCGGCATTCCTCTGCTGCTGCCCTCCCGGCCGTTGCCCGCCGCTGCCCCCTCAGCCGGCCTGTGACAAGGCGAACGACGAACCACGCCCCGCTCCCTGAGAGCGCCGCGTGCAGGGGACAGTCGGGGAATGGCGCATCGCGCGCCGCGGTCGCCTTGGGCGCTCTGCTCTTCGCCGTTGACCGACGCGAGGAGAGTGCCGCGGCCAGCACGCTCAGCGCGCCTGAGCAAGAGCGGGGTTCAGGGTCACCCGAGCGGCGGGGAGACCGTCGGACGGTCGACCGGCTGCGCCGGACGCGGCGCGGCGCCGTTCGCTCCTCCCAAGAATGGTGAGAGGAGATCGATCGGGATCGGCAAGACCAGCACTGTCCCGCGATCGTTCGACAGGTCGGAGAGGGTTTGGAGATAGCGCAGCTGCAGGGCGGTCGGCGTGGTCGCCATCACTCGCGCTGCTTCCGCGAGCGCGCGCGACGCCTGCAGTTCCCCATCGGCATGGATGATCTTGGCGCGTTTCTCGCGCTCAGCTTCCGCCTGACGCGCCATTGCCCGCTGCATGTTCTGCGGGAGCTCGACGTCCTTCACTTCCACGGCGCTCACCTTGATCCCCCACGCCTCGGTCTGCTCGTCGATGATCCGCTGCAGGCGAGCATTGATCTCGTCACGCTTCGCGAGGAGTTCGTCGAGCTCCGACTGCCCGAGCGTGCTGCGCAGGGTTGTCTGAGCGATCTGCGACGTCGCCCGAATGTAGTCAAGGATGCGATTGACCGCATCCGCCGGATTGATGACGCGGAAATAGAGCACCGCGTTCACCTTGATCGTCACATTGTCCCGCGTGATCACCTCTTGAGGGGGCACATCCATCGTGATCGTGCGCAGGTCTACGATGCGCATTCGCTCAATGACCGGGATCAGGAGGATGAGCCCCGGTCCGCGCGTGCCGACAAGCCGGCCGAGGCGATAGACCACCCCACGTTCGTATTCCTGAACGACCTTAATCGCCGAGAAGAGCAGAAAGAGGAGGATAATGATTGCGACAACCAGCACGACTGGCGCGCCGAAGAGAAGGTCCATCGTCCCTACTTTCTGGTCGGCTCCGGGCCGGCGGGCTCGACCTTCAACGTCAGTCCATCGATCGCCACAACCCGCACTCGCGCCCCCGGCTCGAGCGGAGTGTCGGCCACCGCTTCCCACAATTCGCCTTCGACAAAGACCATGCCCGCAGGCGCGAGGGGCGAGCGGACGACGCCGGTCGCCCCAATCAACGCCTCTTTGCCGGTGGTGACCGGCACGCGGCGGGTCCGCGCCCCAAACCAGCTCAGGATGAGGACCGCCGCCGTCAACCCAACCACCACTCCGAGGATTGCCGGCCGCGACACTTGCAGATAGGGCGCTGGGCTGTCGACCATCAGCAGCAGCCCGACGCCGAGCGCGATTGCGCCGCCAACCCCGAGCACGCCGCCGCTCGCGGTGTAGGCCTCTAGGCCCAGCAAGACTAGGCCGAGGATCGCCAGCGCGAGGGCGGCGATGTTCAGGGGGAGCGTCCCGAGACCGAACAGGCCCACGATCAGGGCGATCACGCCGACGACCCCGGGCACGATCGCCCCCGGGTTCTGCAGTTCAATGAAGATCGCAAGTCCGGCTATGCCGAGCAGCAGCGCCGCGATCGTCGGGTCGGTCAGAATGAGCAGCAGCCGCTCGACCGCGCCCATCGGCCGGTCGACGACCGCCGCGCCGCTCGTCCGCACTCGCACCGTCCCGAGCGCAGTGGGTACCGTCCGGCCATCACTCTGGGCAAGCAGCGAATCGAGGTCGGTCGCGATGAAATCGACCACCTTAAGCTCCACTGCCTCGCGGGAGGATGCTGAGATCGCCTCGCGAATTGCGCGGTCGGCCCAGTCTGCGTTGCGGCCGTTGCGCTCGGCGAGGTCGCGTGCGTACGCGGCTGCATCGTTCACCGCCTTCGCGCGCAGATCGCCCTCGACACTCTCGCCGCTCGAGGCGACCGGTGTCGCCGCGCCGATTGCCGTGTTCGGCGCCATTGCTGCGATCGGCGCGGCAAGCGCGATGAACATGCCCGCGGAGGCAGCACGCGCTCCGCTCGGCGCGACCCAGACGATCACCGGCGCAGGGCTGGCCAAGATCGCTTGGACGATCTCCCGCATTGAGGTGTCGAGACCGCCAGGCGTATCGAGCTTAATCACGATCGCTGCCGCGCCGGCGGCGTTCGCGCTCTCGATCCCGCGCGTCAGATAGCGCGCCTGCACCGGATTGATCACGCCCTGCACCGTCAGGACATGCACTGCCGCCTGCTGCGCTGCCGCCCGGCCGGTCTCCGCAAGCAGCGAAGCGCTCACTAGGACGAGGATGCCGAACCAGATAAAACGGAGCACCCGCTGCGCTGTGAGCTGTGCTGTCATCTGACGAACCTCGATTCACTGTATCACGGCGGCGCGCCTCCTGGCGAAACCCCGGGCGGACAGCCGACCGTCAGCCGCGCGCAGCGCACGGTTTGCTCACGCGGCGCGCTGAAAAACCCCGCACCCGGGGGCCGCTGAACTGCCGGCGCCGGATCATCGCTTCTAGGCAGGGCACGCCAGCCGCTGCCGTTGGCGTCGGGGCGCATCCCCGGGGAGCGATGCCCTTTTCACGCTGAAAGAGCAGCGTGTCGCGGCAGCACAAAACCGCCCGCTCTCGGCTCCCCGCGCGAACGCGCGCTTTCGCGCGGCAGCCTCAGCCTGCAAGCAGGGGGACGATCGCCTGCTGAATCTCGCCCGTCACCTCGACCGAGGCCGGCAGCAGCAGAACGTTCACCTCGCTTCGCACGCCGATATCAGGCAGATAGATGCCCGGCTCAATCGAGAAGCAGGTGTTCGGCAGGAGCACACGTTCATCGTGCGTCTCGTAGTCATCAATGTTCGCGCCTTCGCCATGGACATCCTGCCCGATGTTGTGGCCGGTGCGATGGACAAAGGCGTCGCCGTAGCCCGCCCGCGTCACGACCTCGCGGGCAACGCGATCAACCTCGTAGCCGCGGAGCGGCCGCCCTTCCTGCACGGCGCGCCGGACGGCGTCGATCGCAGCATCGCGCGCGGCGGCAACGATGGCAAAGAGTGCCGCCGGCCGCTCCGGCACGCTCTCCCCAACGTAGGCCATCCACGTATAGTCGGCGTAGACGGCGCCCGGCTCATCCAGCTTTGCCCAAACGTCGAGCAGCACCACCGAGCCAGGCGCGATCGGCGTCTGACGATCGGCCGCAGGCGAGAAGTGAGGGTCAGACGCATGGCCGTCGGTCGCTACCTCCGGCGCATGGTCGGTCACCATGCCTGCTGCGTTGATCCACGCCATGATCTGCTGCTGCAGCTGCCAATCGGTGATCGGCTGTCCGGCGCGCACCGCCTCGCGGAGAGCAGCAAAGGCGCGATCTTTGATCGCCAGCAGGCGGCGGGACGCCTCGCGATGCTGGGCGATCTGCTCCTCAGACCAGACGGCGACAGCGCGCTGAACGAGATCCGCCGAGCTGACAACCTCGACGCCGAGCGAACGGATCAATTCGATTGTGCCAGCGTCGACCGCGCCGACGGCGGGATTTTGGCCGTGGGGCGAATATTCGGCGGCAACGCGGGTGTGGCCGGCGAGGAGGAGCGCAAGCCCTGCCTCGCGCTCCTGCCAAGTGCGGTAGACATGTTTATCGCCCGGAAGACGGTCGAGCACGCCGGGCTCGACCGCGCTCACTAGCTTCCGCGGGGGCCCCTCTTTTGGAAGGAGGTAGTACCAGCGCCGAGTAGCGATCCCTCGCTCGTCGAGGCCAAGGGCACGGTAGGCAATCCGGTTTGAGCGGCGAAAGTCTGTCAGCAGCCAAGCCGAGCAGCCGCTCTCGGCGACGATAGCGCGCAGACGCTCGATGTCCACGAAAGGAGCATAGCACGAACGGCCGCCAACCTCGTCCTGCCCTGAAGGGAGGCTCACCGTCTCCGCCCCGCAGCCGCAAAGCGCGTTGCGCCGTTCGGCTGCCGCCTGCCGGCGGAGCAGCCGCGTCCCGTACTGCCACGCTCAGCGACGCCGCCTCCCTTCAGGGATACCGGCTCGACGTCGGCGGCAGTGCTCGGCTCTCGCGAAGTCCGGGGACGCCTCGCCGTCAAACGCTCCCGTTCAGGGCAGAGCGCTGGCAGCGCGGCGCAGGAGAAGCGCCTCCTCCAGCAGGAGATGCGCCGTCCATCGCGCCGCCAGCGTTCGCCCCGCAGCGCCCGGGTGTCCGCGCCAAAACCGGCGCGAGAGGGACCTAGACGGCCGCAGGAGCGGCGATGCCGAGCGCAAAGCGGACGGCGAGCCGCCCTGTCGTGACGGCCGCGCCGGCGGACATCCCTGAACAGAAGGCATCGCCCATCACTTGACCTGCACCCAGCACTTCGCCGGCAGCGTACAAACCTTCGATCGGCGTGCCGTCAGCGCGCACGACCTGCAGGTTGCTATTCACTTTGATCCCGCCCTGACTGAGGATTGTCACACCGTCCGAGCGGATGGCATGGAACGGCGGCTCGTCGATCGCTTTCGGCATCTCCTTGCGTCCCAGCCGATCGTTGCCCGACTCGACAGCGGCGTTGTACTCATCGACCGTGCGACGGAGGTTCGCCGGCGGGACCCCGATCTTCTCCGCGAGCTCCTCAATCGTGGGAGCGCTCGTAATCAGCCCAAGCAGGCCTAGCCGCCGCGTCAGTTCGTTGATCTCCTTGGTGAACCCTTGGCGCATCAGGTCGTCGAAGATCGCCCACATCACCCAGCCGGGCGTGCTCATGATCGCCCGCTCCTTGGCGTCCGGGTCTTTGGTGTCTTCGGCGATGAAGCGCTCGCCGTTGGCATTGACCCAGATATCGCCCGAAATCGCCGGGTTGCGACCATAGTGGAGGGTGATGCCGGGACGAGCATAGCCGGGGTTCTCTGGGTCCTCGACGAAGCCGAGCAGCGGGATCAAAAGATCCATATTGACGGTCGTCCCTCCGATCGCCTCAACGATCGGAATGGCGTCGCCAGTCGCGTGCGGACCGCAGAGCGTTACCAGTTTGGCGCCAACCGGGTGATACTTTTGCATGAGCTGGGGGTTTGCCATGTAGCCGCCGGTGGTGAGAATAACCGCATCGCCGCGGATCTCAACCGGCTGGCCATTTGCCTCTGCGCGAATGCCGACAACGCGCCCTTCCTCGACAATGAGGCCCGTCATCTTCGTCTTCAGCCGCACGTCGACTTTGCCCGCCTCGATCCGCTTTTGGAGCTCCTTGTTCAGCTTCTCGAAGATGATGCCGCCACCGCGGAAGCCACCCGTTGTCGAGGGACCGGGCTGGTTTGCATAGTAGCTGCGCGGCACGCTGTAGAGCGGATGCTCGGGAGCAAAGCGCGGCGACTCGGCGGTGTAGGGCACGCCGATCGACTCAAGCCAGTCGATTGTCTCCGCTGCATTCTCGACCGCCAGCCGCAAGATCGCCGGGTCGTTGCGACCACGACCGATGCGCATGCAGTCTTCGAAGTGCAGCTGGGGGCTATCGACGATCCCTTTTGCCTTCTGCATTCGCGCGCCGGCCGCGCTCATCGTCGCACTCGACCAATGGAGCATGCCGCCAAGCTGGTCGGTCTTCTCGACGAGAATGACATTCGCGCCGCGATCGGCCGCTTCAATTGCTGCTGGCATCCCGGCATTGCCGGCGCCGACGATGATCAACGTTTGCGCCATCATTTCCTCCAAAGAATGGTCACTTCAGAATATCGCGTTCCGGACACGATGAAAAGCGCCGTCAACTGCTCACCTCCTGCCGAGCGCCCCGCTTCACTCCGTCGGCACCGAGTGCGACACGTCCTCCCTCGGGCGCCGCTCCTGCCCTGCTGATTGCGGGCGGCGCGACCAATGCGCCCAGCCCGCCGTCAAGCAGCGCGAGGCGCCTCGCGGTGACCCAGCTTGTCGCCTGCATGGGGGTCACTCGGCGGGAATCGCGCTAGGCAAATTTCTCCTGTCCGCTCCTCTCACCGACAGGAGGCGTTCCCTCGGCCGGAATTGCTGCGGCACCTGCGGGAACTCGCAATGAGGGGAAGCATGCCCTAGTAACCATAAACCACGGGGTCCGCCGATACGCAACGATGCCCTCAACTCATCGTGACGGGAAGTACGCCCTGTCAGCCCGCCATCCGCTGCGCGCGTTTTCTGGCACTCCCTGACTGATTCGGTACGTCCACTTCGCAAAAGGACTGCCCCTCGGCCGTGTCGGCAGCGCCCTGCGCTGCTCCCCGCGCTTGGCTGCTCGCGCAATCCGTCCGTGAGGCGATTCCTCATGGGCAGTCAGAAATGGCTCTTATGAGAACTGCAGATGAGGAGAGGGGGTCGGCTGTCATGAAAGCAGAACAGTTGTCTTCCCCTCGGCCGCCGTGCCCCCCACATGCTGGTCGCGCCAGCAGTTCCGAGCGGCGCGCCCTATCATTCAAGAAAGGGGCCGAATGATGGATGAACCACGGCGTCTCGGGATTGATGAACTGGTCGAGTCGATCGGTCTTGCCGCTGAGCGGCTTGATGCCATTCAGGCGACGGAAGGCGCGGCGGGCAACATTTCTATCGGGGTCCGGTGGCCGCTTGCGGTGTCGGTCCGCTTTCCTCAGCAGGAGCCGATCCGCTTGCCAGAGCGCGCTCCCGAGCTAGCGGGGGCAGCCTTTATTGTCTCCGGCTCGGGCTGCCGCCTCGCCGCCATTCGACGCGATCCGGACGCGCATCTCGGCGTTGCTGTCGTCGACCAAGGCGGCGAGGCGGCGACGCTTCACACCTCGCCCCGCCGCAGCTTTCGTCGGCTGACAAGCGAGTTCAGCAGCCACATTGCCCTTCACCGCGAGGCGATGGCAGCCGGCGCGGAGTACCAAGCGGTCATCCACGCGCAGCCGCCGTACCTCACCTTTCTCAGTCACATTCCCCGCTACCAAGACGAAGCCGTGTTCAACCGCCGGATCCTGCGCTGGCAACCGGAACTGATCGTTCACTTCCCCAACGGGATCGGGGTTGTGCCGTTCATCGTGCCGGGGTCGGCGCGCCTAGCGCAGCTGACAGCAGAGCGGATGCGCGGCCGGACGCTGGTTGTCTGGGCGAAGCATGGGGTCATCGCCCGCTCGACCTACGCCATTGAGCATGCGTCCGACCACATCGAATATGCTGAAGCGGGAGCGCGCTACGAGCAGCTGAACCTGATGAGCGGCGAGCCCGCGGAAGGCCTGTCCGTCGAGGAGATGCTGACGATCTGCCGCGAGTATGGCGTGGCGCAGACGGTCTTCCACGAGCCAGGCCGTGCAGAAGGACAGCGGAGCATTCGGGAGTCGACTGTCGCCGTCGAGCTGGGCGGCCCTGCGCTCTCGATCGCCTTGTCATTGAATGGACGGCGGCGGCGTACCCGTCAGCCCGCCTGAAGGGAGCACGATGAACGGCGCATCCGCGCTTGCGGGGCTGCTCGCCATCGGCGAGCGCAACCTCCGGCGAGCGACTGAGGGACTGACGACCAAGGCACTGAGCTGGGCCCCGCCCGGAACAGCGAACCCTATCGGCGCAACATGGCTGCACGCCCTTGCAGTGCACGATTGGGGCATCCATCTCTTGCACGGCCAGCCATCGCTCTGGGACCGCGATGGCTGGAGCGATCGGCTGGGGGTCGCGGCGCCTCTCCGCCAAGACTACGCAGCAGCGCGAGCGATGCGGCTTGACCCAGAGGCGGTCCGCTCCTATGCCGATGCGGTTTTCGCGGCGGCACGCGCCTTCATGGAAGGGATGGCGGACGCCGACCTCGACCGAACGATCGAAACCCCAGAGCGACGAACGACGGTCGGCGAGGGGCTGCAACTGCTTGTTGCGCATCTCCTGGAGCACACAGGTGAGATCATGGCGCTGCGCGGCGCCCTCGGAGAGTAAGCAGCGCTCGCTCGCGAAGCTACCCCCAGCCGACTGGCAGGGCGCAGCTCCGATCGTCAAGACCACTCGCACCGTCATTGCAAGGCCGCCTGCCGCTCCCCTGCGCGAGTCGCATGCGGGTTATGGTTGCCAGGACATCCTCACTGTCATTGCGAGCCGTCGGCAACCCGGTGCGGGAGCGCTACCGGGGTTATGGTTGCCAGGACATCCTCACTGTCATTGCGAGGCCCCGCAGGGGCCGCGGCAATCCCGCGCAGGAGCAGCTCTCGTCCGAGAGCGGGACCGAACGGAAGCGCCGCGCGCTCCAACGACGATAGAGATGACAATAGGGGCTGGACGGAATTGCCGAGCGTCGCTATGCCCGGCATGCCACCACCCCGCCGGGCATGTCTCTCCGCCTTGCATCGCGACAATGGCGGCGACGCGGCATAGCGAAGGGGTATCCATCCGGTCTGCAACGCGATAACAACGGCGTCGCTCAGCTCCGCAAGCTTGATCGCCGCCATCCCGGATCATCGAGATGGACGCTCGTTCACCGGCTCAACGGACGCGCAGTCGCGCCGAATGCCTGGAATGCGGTGCCCCATTGTGCCCGGAGCGCGCACCGAGCGACCGTTCGATCCCGCACGCGCTCCGGCGAGTGCCGCGGCGCTGCCAACCGGCATGCAATGCGGCGGCTGATGAGGCGGGAGGGCATCGCTGCCCCGTCTCGACGGCTGCGCCGCTCATCGAGGCTGGCCGGACGAGACGGCGCAATGGCGCTTCGCTGCGATGCGCTGCGCCATCGGCTCGAGCGCCACGGCGCTGGCCTGCGGAGCGCTGACGACGCAATCGCGCTTCTTCCTTCCTTCGAGCTTTCCTTCCCCGCTACGAATGCGCCAGGAAGGTGGGCCCTACGACGGGCATAGTTCCTGTCCTGCCGTTCGTCTGCAGTGCCGGGAAGTACTGGTCAGTTCACCGCTCCACGTCGGCATGGCCAGCGTTCGTTCAAAGGAAGCCGTCCTCGACCTTCCTGAAGGAGCTCTCCGGACTGCCGAGCGCTGACGGCTGCGCTGTGCGTGCGGCGACGGCGCTCCTGCCGGCTTGCCGACTACCGGCGCCGAGGACGGCGCAGCCGCCACCAAATGCCGACCGGATAGCCCGCCATCTTCGCGAGGTCGCCCACCACTCGGATGACCGGCAGCCAGAGGAGACCGCGCAGCCGCTCGCCGAGGGAGAGCGCGGCGCTCTGGCGGCGGTAGCGGCGAAGCGGCGTCCAGAGGTAGGCGAGGAAGCCAGCGAGCAGCAGCAGCCATGCGAGCGGCGACCGACGCCCAGCAGCGAGCAGCGCCGGTGCAGCAACGCCGTAGGTCAGGTAGCGCACCGCATGACGTTTCCGCCACAGGTCCGCTTTGCCGTCGCCGCGGGCATAGCGGAAGTACTGCAGCCAGAAGGCGCGTAATGAGCCTCGCGGGCGGAAGTGCGCAACAGCGGACGGAACCCACACTTGGCGAAAGCCGGCGCGGCGATAGGCAAAGTCGAAGACAAGATCTTCGCAATAGTCCAGCCATTCCGGATAGCCGCCGACCTGCTCCCAGACGGCACGCCGGAAGGCGATCGAGCGGCTGGAGGGGAGAAAGCGCGCCGGATCGATGTCGCGCGCCTCAGGCAAGACGGCAGCGCCCATCGCTACTTCAAAGGTCGTGCGCGGGTCCGGCAGAAAGAAGCCGGCGGCAACATCGGCCCCCTTCTCGATCGCCGCAATGAGGTCGGCCAGCCACCCGGGCGCGAGGCGCACTCCAGCATCAGTCACTGCAATCAGGTCGCCGGTCGCGGCGCGAATAGCCGCGTTCCGACCAGCACTGATCGTCCCCGGCACAACGAGCAGCCGGATCGGCAGGCGGTCGCAATAGGCGCGGATACGTTCGACAGTGCCGTCGCGGCTGCCGCCATCGGCAATGACGATCTCGTCCGGCGGACGCGTTTGCGCACGCACCGACTCCAGCAGCTCATCGATCGACCGCGCTTCATTGAGCACCGTCAGGCAGAGCGAAACGCGCACGCTCAGCGCACCGTCAGCGGGCCAAGCTCGATCAGCGGCTCGCCATCCAGCCCCGCAAACAGGCGGTAGCGGCCGGGCAGCACATCGAGGGCAAACTTGTGCTGGTCGCGCACGATATCGCCAACCTGCCACGTCGTCAGCGGGGCGAGCCCGTTCGTCACCGGCGCGATCACCGTGCGCACCGAGTTGCCCGCATCGTTGCGCACCTCAATGCGGAGCGGCGGGTCACTCGTCGGCCGGCTCTCGGCGCGCCAGTAGAGCGTAAGATGCGCCAAGTCGCCGCTCGAAAAGTCGGTGGCGCCGCGGTCGAAGCCGAGCTTGTGAAAGTCGTAGCCGAGCAGCCGAAGCGGACCATAGGGGACATCGCGAGGATGCTCAATGAAGAGCTGCTCGACGGTCGGCTGCCGCTCGGGGCGGGTGATCGTCACCATGCCGAGCAGAACGCGGTCAGCGATGACGCGGCCATTCTCAAGGATGCCGAGCCGCCTGCCGTCGCTCGCCCGATAGAGGCCAATCTCGATGTAGTATGCCCCCGGCGGAGTGCCCGCAAACACTGGCAGCCCATAGCGGTCGACAATGGTTTCCCCCGGCGTCCACGAATCGGTGGGGCGGCGGCCGCTCCCCGGCTCCGCATCACGCTGCCCCCAAATCAGTTCGGCCGCATCAATCAGGTGGGTGAAAACGGTGTACCGCTCATCGACCGGCGCGGTGGCGCGCCAGAAGAGGGTCAGCTGCAGCGCCTCGCCGGGGCGGCTCTCGCTCTGGGCAAGCGAGTAGCCGAGCAGCTCAATCCCGCGCTCGAACTGGACACGCTCGGGGAATTGGATCGTCCCCGCCTCCGTTTGGATGGGAACGACGTACTGGACGAGCCGAACGCCGCCGTACCAGCGATTGTAGGCGCGGAAAGCATGTTCGTTCAGCCAACCTTCGACAACCCCGTTCGGGTCCGCCTGCTCGCTCGCCCACAGCACCAGCCAGATCCGCCGCGCGGTGGCGATCAGCTGCTCGAGCTCGGCGACCGTTCGGGCATCATCGGGCGGACGCTGCGTCGGCAGCCCGATCACCGGGAGCTGGTCCCGATAGTAGTAGTCAAAGATCTCGCGCTGGCCCGGGGCATTGAGGACTATGACATCGCCCGGCTGCGAGGTGAGGGCAAGATAGCGAACGAGACCGCGATAGTCATCGCGAAAGTACTTCGGGTCGTGATAGCTCGCCAGCAGCGCCCGCCCAGCCGCATATTCCTGCCCGCCGACCAGGGCGACCACCACGAGCGTCCCTACCGCGAGCGGCAACCGGCGCTGCGCCCTCGCAAGCCGACCCGCCATGCGCTGCGCGATCGCGCCTGCCGCCGCCACGCCCGCGCCCTGCAGAAGGCAGAAGGCCGGCACGGAAATGAGGAGGAACTTGGGGTGAGGGACCACCGGCCGATTGAGCGCCACGCCAAAGAGGGTGAGCGGCGCCGCCACGGCGAGGAGCACGACCGCCGCCACCGCCTGTGCGCGCCGCGCCTTTCCCGGTCCAGCGATAGACCACGCCGCCGCCAGCACCAGCAGCGCAATCCCCAGCGCTATCGTCTTTCCCGTGACGGTCTGGTCCCACGCTGGCCCGTAGGCGAAGAAGCGGAAGACCCGCTCCGCGAACGCAAGCGGGCTCAGCCGCTCGGCAGTCACCTCCCAGCTCCGCAGCTGGTTCGAGGCGTAGAGGAGCCAAGGGATGACCAGCACAATCGCGCCGCCCTGCACTGCCGCCCACGCAAGCCAGCGCCGCCACCAGCGCAGCGGGCTGGGGTGCAGCGCCACGAACGCGAGGGTCGCCCCGACCATCGCCGTCACGCCGAAGAACTGCGTAAGCACTGCTCCAGCAAAGGCAAGCACAAGCAGCAGCGGGAGCAGCGCACTCGGACGCCCGCGGTCCCAGCGCCGCCACCAGAGGAGACTGCCCGCAATTGCTGCCATCCCAAGCAGCGCCATCTGCTCGTACATGCGCGTCTCTTGGGAGTAGTAGATGAGCAGCGGCGAGACGGCAGCGAAGAATGTGCCAAGCAGCGCCGCCGCCGGACCAAGCAGCAGCCGCCCCACAACCGCGGTGAGCGCAACGACCGCGACCCCAGCGAGCACCGAGAGAAACCGCAGCGCATACTCCGTCCGGCCCGCCAGCTCCGCCCAGCCGCGGAGAGCGAGGTAGTAGAGCGGCGGATGAATATCTCCGGCTGCCGCCTCGAGGATCGCCGCTGGGGAGCGATAGGTCATCACGACGCTCGCCCCTTCGTCAGCCCAGAGGCTCTGCCCATCAAGCCGATAGACCCGCAAGCCGAAAGCGAGCAGCAGGATGACCGTCAGGGCGAGAACCGCGAAGCGCGGCTCCCCCCACGGACGCCGAAGCGCGCGAGGAGCACTCTCCAGCGGCACTTCTGCAGGATGCCGCGCGTGTCCTCCCTCAGCGCGGCCAGTTAGAACGCTCTGCTGGTCCGCCGCCCGGGGCTGCGTCTTCGCTCGGCCGCGCCCTCGCCACCCCCATGCAAGAGCGCCGGGAGAGACGCTCCCCACGCCGCGCTGCAGCGCGACATCCGCGCTCCTTCTACCCCACCAGCTCACGGCCGTCCCTCGCGGCGGTTTCCTGCGGACGCAAGCGCCTCTGCGTCGGCCGGCGCGGGCTGGCTGCGGCGACGGCGCAGCGCCTCGGCCACTGCGGCAATCACAAAGGGCTGGCGGCGGTCGGGCGGCACCTCGCGAACGAGCTCGTCCCACAGCTCGGCGGGAAGCAGCACCCGAACCCACCTCCGGCGCGGAGAAGCGGCGAGGCGCCGGCGGCGGACGACCGCATCTGTCATCAGCCCGCCAAGGAAGAAGACGCCGCCGAGCAGCGTAACCGCGGCTACCGCCAGCCCGACCGCGGCCGTGGCGAGCGTGTCGTCTCGGCGACGGACCACGACCCCATCGAAGGCGAGCCGTCCGTCCTCCACGACTACATCGACCCGATGCTCGCCGTCGGGCAGGCGATCGGCAAGCGTCACCGTTTCCCAGCCGCTGCCGCTCTCCACGTTGAGCTGGCCGTCGGGAAGCAGCGGTGCCGGCCTGCCATTCACCAGCACGCGCGCCCTCCCCTCACCGCGGCGGACGACGAGCGCCGCCGACGTGCCGCGGAAGCGAAAGGCAAGCGCATCGCCGGGCGCGCTCGAACGGAGGACCCAGCCATCAGCCGCGTCGTCGCGCTCATAGCGCCACGCGCCCGACACCGATATCGCCGGATGGCTCTCGCTCCGGCGGCCAGGATAGACGACCAGTTCGTCAGACGCGACCCGCTGATAGGCGTAGTAGGCCGGATGAACGGCAAAGTCGGCATCGAGCAAGCCGAAGTAGTAGAGGGGCTGATCGCGATTTTCATCGTGGACCATGCGCAGATGCCACGTAAAGACAACGCCGACCCACGGCCACTCCTCTTGAATGCGCCGGTAGGCATCGGCAAGGTAGCGCGCTTGCATCTCACGCGACACTTGGCCGTGCGTGGCGATGATCGGCGCGTCGATAGGCAGCGCGTTCCAGCCAAGTTCTGCGATCCAGATCGGCTTGTGCGCATCGCCGTTGCGCACCATCACGTCGCGGATCAGCCGCACCCGCGAGAGGTTCACCCGCTCGAAATCGGCTCGGCGGTCACGCGGGCCGGTCCAGAGCGAATAGCCCATCGCGCTCATCACGTCGAAGTAGCGTCCCCCGCCAGCGTCGTACAACTTTTGAAGATAGATCAGGTCATTCTCGTTGAAGCCGTCCTCGGTGCCGAGCGTCGGGGCGAGGGCCGCCGCGACGATGACCGCGTCGGGATTTGCCGCTTTGGCGCGCTCCCAAGCGACGCGGAGCAGCGTCGCGTACGCGCCGGCATCGGCGGGCTGCCAGCCCCATTCAGGGAAGATGTTCGGCTCGTTCCAGATCTGGAAGTGGTTCACCTTCCCCCGGTAGCGCGTCACGAACGCTTCAACAAAATCGCCGTAGTCGTCGAAATTATCCGGCGGGCGGTTGTGAACGCGGTTGTCAGCTCGTGACCAGTTCGGCGGCGAGTCGAGCCGGGCGAGGATCTGAATGCCGTACTCGTTCGCCAAGTCAATGAAGCGATCGTATTTCGCCCACGTCGAGCCATACTCGGTCTCGAAGTCGCCCTTCGCCTCAACCTCGATGTCAGACCACGGGATCTGCTGGCGGATCCAGCGCACCTTCGCCGCCTGCAGGAGGTCGAAGGTGTAGCGGAGCTTCCATTCCTCGACCTCTTGTTCGAGAAAGACATTCATCCCGAAGGGAACCGTTTCGTGCTGGATCAGCGCCTCGTCGGCCGTGTCAAGCGGCGCGTAGGAGAACGCAGAGAGGAGATTGACAACCTGGAAACGAAGCTCTTTTTCGCCGGTGACCGCTTCGAGCCAAGCCGCGAACGAAGGGCGAAGCGCCAGCGTCCCCACGACGAGCGCGAAGACCACACCGACAACCGCTCCGGCCGCCGCACGGAGCCGCTTCACGGCAGCACCTCGCGGACGACTTCGCGACCGCAGAGGAAAGCATCGACCCGCCGCCACGGAAAATCGCTTGGCCCAAGCCCGGTAACGCGGCGGAAGAAGGCGGCGTCATCCTCGGAGAGCGTGTCGAGGCGGACAAGGTAGACCCGGCCGCCGGCAGCGCGGGTGGCGGCGATCCGCCGCTCGACGACCTCGAAGAAGGTGGCGCGGTCGCCTCGTGCCGCCAGCACGTAGGCGTCGTTGAGGCTGAGCACGTTCACCGCGGTGAAGTATGGCAGGTAGTCGCCGGCCCAATCCCAGCCCGGCGTAATGACGAGGTCGTTCGCCCCGAGGCGCTCACTGAGGCAGCGCGTCGCCGCAAGGCCGGCGTTCATCGCCGGGTCGTGCCGCGGTAGGATGCCCGCACCGAGATTCCAGAGCGCGAGCGGCAGCGCTACCACCCAGAGCGCGGCTGGCGGCACGCGCCGCGCCGCCAGCAGGTAGAGCGGCGGCAGCACCAGGAGCCAGAACTGCGGATCGTCCGGCGCCCAGTACGCGCCGAAGGCCGCGATGACGCCCGCCCAGAGGACGAGCGCACCATCCAGTCGGTCGCGCGAGCGAAACACGGCGACCGCAGCTGCCGCCAGCCCCGCTGCCATGGCCGCCGTCGCGGCAACGCTGAACAAGGCAGCGGGCTGGAGCGCGCGCACCCCGGCGAGAGTGGGCGGGGCAGGAAGCCAGAGTGCGGCTGCCGTAAGGCTCTGCAGGCCTGTCCAGAGATTGCGCGGCGAAATCCGCCCCCAAACGCCTTGAGCTGGAGCGGCAAGGAGCCAGCTCTGCCACGCTCCCACCTCGCGATGGCCATGGAGGCCGATCCCAATCCCAAGATAGGGCACGCCGACAAGCAGCGCCCCGAGCGTGCCGAGCACGACCGCCTCGCGCCGCGTCGCATCGCGAAAGAAGAGCAGGAGCACCGCCGGCATCATCAGGATGCTGGTAGCGTGAATGAGCATCGCGACAGCAAGCCCGAGCACAACCGCCCAGCCGCGCCCGGTCGGCAGCGCGCCGCGAAGATAAGGGCCACGCGCCGCCACAAGCGCGGCAACCGCGATCAGGATGCCGGCATTGGCGAGGATCTGATCCTCGGCGTCGGAACTGTGGTACCACCAGCCGTAGCTGGCAGCGAGCGCCACTGTCACTGCGCCCGCCGCCGTTGCCGAGGGCAGGAGCCGCAGCGCCATCCAGCAATATGCGCTCACCGCAACCGCGCCGCCGAGCGCATTCAGCACTTGGAGGGCGAGCAGCGGGTCGCTCAGCCCGAACGGCGCAAGCACCCGCAGAAAGAGCCAGCCGACGAAGGGATAGAGAAGATGCTCTGCTTGGAAGAACAGTGGCGCGGTCAGGTCGCCCTCGCGGGTGAGGCGAGCGAACGCCATCCCGTCGGAGCTGTAGTGCGCCGAGAGCGTGAGGAGATAGGCCGCTCCTGCAAGAAGACCGGCACTTGCGGCCGCTGCCCAGCCGCGGCCGCCAACGCATTCTGCTCGCGAAGCCGCGGGCGCTGCCGGAACGCTGGAAGTCACGCTGCCCTCCCGGCTTGGATCTCCGCTGCCAACCGGTCGTAGAGGGCAGCGAGGGCCGGCAGGATTGCCCGCCAGTCGTAGCGTTCGACGACAAGCGCCCGCGCCCGCGCAACTCGCCTGCGCGTCGCTTGCGGGTCGCGCAGCGTGCGCCGGATCGCGTCCCGAAACGCAGCAGGGGTATCGGCCATCAGCAGATGCTCGCCGTGACGCGCCGCAACGCCGTCCGCTCCGAAGGTGGTCGTGACAACCGGCACCCCAGCTGCCATCGCTTGGACGACCTTGAAGCGCATCCCGCCGCCGCTGCGCATCGGCACGACGTAGATACTCGCCGAGCCCAGAAGCGGCCGCTCATCCTCCACCGGGCCGACAACCTCGACGTGCGGCCCCGCCAGCGCCCGCACCGCCGGCGCGGGGTCGCGGCCAGCGATGACGAAGCGTGCCTTAGGAAACTCCGGAACGATCAGCGGCAGCACTTCGCGAGCAAACCAGGTCACGGCATCGACGTTCGGGCGAAAGTCGAGGGTGCCGACGAAGAGCAGGCACGGCGCCTCCGGGTTCAGCGCCGGTCCGCTCGGCGAGGGAGCGTAGCGGTCGGTGTCAACACCGTTCGGGATGACGACCGGCCGGACGCCCGCCAGTTCCTCTAGACGGGCGGCATCTCCCTCGGAAACTGCGATGACGGTGGCCGCCCGGCAGAGCCCGGCCTCCCAGCGGCGGAGCCGCCGCCACTGGATGAGGCTGTAGAGCGCGAAGGGCAGGCGACGCGGGTCGCCGATCTCGGTGCGCCAGATGCGCTCTTGGAGGGCGAACTCCGCGTTGTGCGCGTCGTAGATGAGCCGCGGTCGATAGCCGGCGGCGCGGAACGCCTCCCCCAGCGGGCCAACCGCACCAGCTGCTTCCACCGCCTCGAACTGGACAACATCCGGCCGCCACGCGCGCAGCAGCGCGACAAAGCGCTCGTGGGCCGCCGGCGTGCGCAAGCGGAGAACGAGGTCGGGCAGCGCACTGCCGACGAGGTCCGCCAGCCGGCGCGCTGCCGTCCGCCGCGGCGGCGGCACCACCGCTGTCGGGAGGTCGGGGACGGCCTCGGCGCTCGCCAGCCTCGGCGGTCGAGGAGCGAAGGGAGGGGCGCTGTCCCCTATCGTCAGCAGGTGCACCTCATGGAAGCGGGCAGCTTCGGCAAGGAGCGCGGCATTGCGCAGCGTCGTGCCCTTCTGCGGCGGGAATGGTGGCTGCGGCGTGACGAAGAGGATCCTCACCCCAGCACCCGACGATAGACGGCGAGGGTCTCCTCGGCGCAGCGGTCCCACGAGAAACGGGCGACATGCGCGAACCCGCGTTGGCGCAGCTCGTTGGCGAGGGCAGAGCTGCCGAGTACAGCGTCGATGGCGCCGGCGAGCGCCTCCTCATCGCGGGGGTCAACTTGGAGGCCGCCCTCGCCGGTCACTTCGGCGAGCGCCCCGGCGTTGGAGGAGACGACTGGCGTGCCGCACGCCATCGCCTCGAGGACAGGAAAGCCGAAGCCCTCGTAGAACGAGGGGAAGACGAAGAGGGACGCGCCGTTGTAGAGGTGGACGAGGTCATCCTGGCTCGGCCCCCAGCAAAAGACGACCCGCCCTTCAAGACCGAGCGAGGAGATGAGGCGCTCGACCTCGTTCTCCAGCCAGCCAGGCCGGCCGGCGAGCAGGAGCGGAGGAGCGTCGCGCAGCCGGGCATAGGCGCGCAGCAGGCCGGGCACGTTCTTGCGTCCTTCGAACGTGCCGACCCAGAAGATCGCGCCCAGAGGCAGCCCGCGTGCCGCGAAGAACGCCTCCACCTGCTCGCGCGGCAGCGGCCGGAACGCCTCGTCGGGCGCAAGATAGATCACGTCAACGCGCTCGGGCGGCACGCCAAGCTCGCGCTCAAGGTCACGGCGGACCGCTTCGGCGTCAACGATCACTGCGTCGGCGCTCGCGATCGCGCGGCGGATCTGGCCGTAGTAGCGGCGGCTTTCGGCAGTGATGAACTCCGGAAAAAAATGGAACGCGAGATCGTGCACAGAGATGACCGAGCGAAACGAGCGATAGAACGGCGGAATGAAATCCGGCGAATGGAGGAGATCGATGGGAGCGCGAAAGAGTTCGACGGCGAGCGCTGCCTGCTCAAACCGATGATGGCAGGGGGTATACAGGATGCGCGTTTCCGCCTTCACCAGCGGCTGGCGCGTCTTGCGGCTCTGGTAGACCACCAGCTCGACCTCATCCGGGCGCCGGGCAAGCGCGCGGGCGAGATTGAGGGCGTAGGTGGCGATCCCGGCAGGACGGTAGCTATAGAGGCGAAGATCGATCCCGACACGCACCGAGCACTCCGGCGAGCGGCGCTCATCGGGGGAGTGTAGCCGATGCTGGGACGCCGCCGAGCTACCTCTTCAGGCGATCGGCAAATGCCTTGCGCGCTTTGGCAACTTTGGGCGCGACGACGAACTGACAGTACGGCTGGAGAGGGTTGTTCTCGAAGTAGCGCTGGTGATAGGCCTCGGCTGGATAGAAGGCCTCAAGCGGCACGACTTCCGTCACGATCGGGTTCGGCCACCGCTTTTCGGCCTCCAGCTGCCGGATCGTCTCTTCCGCGATCCGCTTCTGTTCCTCAGTGTGATAGAGGATGATCGAGCGGTATTGCGGGCCGACATCGTTGCCTTGGCGATTGGGCGTTGTGGGGTCGTGGATCGCGAAGAAGACCTCAAGAAGATCGCGGAAGGAGATGACCGCCGGGTCATACGTGATCTGCGTCACCTCGGCGTGACCCGTGCGGCCGGTGCAGACTTGCTCATACGTGGGGTTCGGCACCGTCCCGCCGGCATAGCCGGAGACGACCTTTTCCACTCCCCGCAACTGGTCGAAGACCGCCTCCAAACACCAAAAACAGCCCCCGCCCAGCGTCGCCTGCTCCATCTCGCTCCTCATTCAGGATGTGACCTGTCTTCAGGAGTATACCGAGCGCAACAAAATCCTAACCTCCTGTTTACCTCCCGAACATCTTCAGAAGGGGGGTCCGTTGCTACGATTCGTTCCATGGAGATCACCCAGTCGTCTCGATCAGCGGAAGCGCGCTCGGCCATCGGCCCTGCGCCGCGCATCCATCCCACCGCCGTCATCCGCGACAGTGTCCTCGGCGAGTGGACCTCTGTCGGCGCAGAAACATCGATCGTCGAATCGACGATCGGCGACTATACCTACCTCGTCGATCACTGTCAGGTGATCTATGCCGAGATCGGCCGGTTCTGCTCGATTGCGTCCCACGTCCGCATTAACCCCGGCAATCATCCGCTCTGGCGCGTGACCAGCCATCACATGACCTACCGGCGCGCCGCCTACGGGTTTGGCGAGGATGATGCAGCGTTCTTTGCTTGGCGGCGCGCGCATCCGGTGCGCATCGGCCACGATGTCTGGATCGGGCACGGCGCGATCATTCTGCCGGGAGTAACGATCGGCAACGGCGCCGCGATCGGCGCGGGAGCGGTGGTGACGAAGGATGTTCCCCCCTATATGGTCGTCGCGGGGGTGCCGGCGCGCCCGATCCGAGAGCGGTTTCCCCCCGCCATCGCCGAGCAGATCGAGCGATCGGCGTGGTGGAACTGGAGCCGCGAGGAGTTAGAAGAGCGCATCGACGACCTGTGCGACCTCGAGCGGTTCCTGCGCCGTTTCGGCGGCTCCCGCGAGGAGCGGGACGTCAGCTCGGCCTGACGGAAAAGCGCCGGCCCGGCGCTGCGAGCTCGGGGACTGCTCCGAAAGTTTCGGCGGCTTCTCGCGCGAAGAGGGTCCGGTCGAAGCCCGGCCAGAAATGGGTCAGCACGAGGCGGTCCGCGCCCGCGGCACGGCCGAGTGTCCCCGCTTCTGCCGCGAGAAGATGGTTTCCTTTCTGCACTGGGCCGTGCTCCGCCGGCAGCGTGGCTTCGCAGAGAAAAAGGTCCGCTCCGGCCGCAAAGTCGCCGAGGGCGGGGTCGAAGGCCGTATCGGCGGAGTAGACAACGACTGCGCTCCCTTCGATGCGCATCGCGTAGGTCGGCACGTCGTGCCGGGTGCGGAAGAAGCGCACGCTCAGCGGCCCGAGCGTGAGTGCGGCCGCGGGGTCATACTCGGCGAGGTCGAAGACGGCGGCAAAGAAGTCCGGCGCGCCCCGGAGCGCAACCCCGAGCGAGGCGAGAAAGTCGCGTCCGCCTGGCGGCAGATAGAGGCGCGGACGCGCCCCGCTCCCGCCATAGCGGAGCGCATACCGAAGCGGGACGAGGTCCAAGTAATGGTCGGGGTGGAAATGGGAGATGAGAATGGCGGCGATCTCGCCGAGGGTGACTTCGGCGAGAAGATGGCTGAGCGCTCCCGGTCCACAGTCGATCACGATGGTGAGGCCGGGAAGGCGCAGGAGATAGGCCGCGCAGGCATCCCCCGGCGCCGGGACGGCAGCGCTCGAGCCGGCGACGATCAGCTCCACCGGGCACCCGCTGCGCGCGGTTGCGCCAGTCGGCCGCGGTCGAGGCGGATCACCTCGTCGGCAAGCCGCCGGAGCAGCGCTTCATCATGCATCACGCCGATCATCGTCACGCCGCGGCTCCGCTCTTCGGCAAGCAAGTCAACCACCGTCTGCTGGAGCGAGGGGTCGAGGGCTGAGGTCGGCTCATCAAGCAGCAGCAAGCGCGGACGCAGGGCGAGCGCGCGCGCAAGATTGACACGCTGCTGCTCGCCGCCAGAGAAGAGGGCAGGGTAGCTTTCCCAGAGCTCGCGCGGCAGCCGCAGCCGATCAAAAAGGGCGGCGACCCGCTCGCGCGCTTCGGCATCTTCCACCCCTTTGGCAATGAGCGGACGAGCCGCAAGGTCGATCGCCTTCACCCGCGGCGCGGGGCGCAAGAATTGGGAGACAAAAGCGAGTTCCTGCTGACGGAGATCGAGTTTGGTCTCTTCGTCGGCAGTCGCGAGATCGACAATCACCCCATCGCTCCGGCGATAGAGCATAGCCCCTGACTGCACGAGGTAGGTGCCGTAAATCGCCTTCAAAAGCGATGACTTGCCGCTGCCGCTCGGACCGGCTAGTCCTAGAAACTGCCCCTCAGCGACATCGAACGAGATCCCTTCAAAGCCGACGACCGTTTTCCCGCCAAGCAGGTGCAGCACAAACCGTTTTGTGAGATCGCGGATGGAGAGATGGACGACGGTCATCGCGCTCCCTTAGGTGTTGATCGAGCTGACAAGCAGCTGGGTATAGGGATGCTGAGGATCTTCGAGAATTTGGTCGGTCAGCCCGGCTTCGACGATGCGGCCGTTCTTCATGACGATCGTGCGCTCGCAGAGCAGGCGAACGACGCCGAGGTCATGCGAGACCACCACCATCGCCATCCGTTCGGTGCGCTGAATCTCTTGGATAAGGTCGAGGACACCAGCCTGAACGGAGACATCGAGCCCCGACGTCATCTCGTCGAGCAGAACGACTGACGGCCCGTTCGCGATCGCCTTGGCGATCTGGACGCGCTGCTGCATCCCGCCGCTGAAAGTCGACGGCGGATGGTCCATCCGCGAGCGCGGCACCTCCATCCGCTCGAGGAGGGTCATCGCTCGCCGCCGGATCGCCGCCACCTCGCGCCATTCAGCAGCGAGCAGCCGCTCAGCGATGTTGCCGCCGGCGCTGATCCGCAGGTTGAGGCCCTCGCGGGCCGACTGGTAGACCATGCCGAGGTGGAAGTTGCGGATCTGGCGCCGTTCCTGCGCGCTGACAGAGAAGATGTCGCGTTCCCCGCCGCCAACTGAGCCGAGCAGCGCGATCCCTTCTGTTGGGGTGAGATCGCCATTGAGGCAGCGCAGAACGGTGGTCTTGCCGCTCCCGCTTTCGCCGACAATCCCAAGCGTGCGGCCCGGCCGCAGGTCGAACGAAACGCCGGCGCAGGCGACGACGGTGCCGCAGCGGGGGCAGGTCGAGCGGCCGACCTCCGGCCCGGTTTCGGCCAGACAGAACTCACAGCCCGGGCCAAACCGCTTGCCCAGCCCAATCACCCGGAGCGCCCAAGGGCCTGCCGATGTCGCAGTCATCGCGCCGCCTCCTGCAGCGCGAGCTGCTCGTCGCAGTACTCCGTGTCGGAGCAGACGTACCGCGCATTCCGCTCATCCGGGATTAAGGTTAGGAACGACGTGCGTGAGCCGCAGCGGGCGCAGGGGACATCGAACCGCTCCACCGTGAAAGGATGGTCGGCGAAGGCGAGAGGCTCGACATCGGTCCATGGGGGCACGGCGTAGACCCGCTTCTCTCGCCCTGCGCCGAACAGCGAGAGGAACTCGGCCTGATGCAAGCGAGGGACATCCCAGCGCGGAATGGGGCTTGGCGACATGATGTGGCGTCCATTGACTAAGACGGGGTAGCCGGCGGCCCGCGTGATGCGGCCGTGGCGAACGATATCTTCGTAAAGCGCCACCCAGATGCGGCTGTAGTCTGCTTCGGCATGCATGCGCCGCGTCTCCTCCTCGCGCGGCTCGACAACGCGCAGCGGCTCGGGCAGCGGCACTTGGAAGACGAGGATCTGATGCGCCCGCAGCGGCGTCTCGGGAATGCGGTGGCGCGTCTGAATGATTGTCGCCTCGGTGGTAGCGGTCGTCAGCTTGACTCCGGGGGAGGTGCGCTCGATCAAACGACGCAGATTGACGGCATTGACGCTCTCATCGGCGCCTTGATCGATGACCTTCACGACGTCGCCGTGCCCGATCAGCGAGAGGGTGATCTGCAGACCGCCGGTGCCCCAGCCGCGAGCGATGGGCAGTTCGCGCGAGCCGAAGGGCACTTGGTAGCCGGGGATAGCAACGGCCTTGAGCAAGGCGCGCCGAATTGCTTTCTTGCTCAGTTCATCGAGAAAGCCAAAGTTATAGCCGGTTTCCGGGCTGCGAGCGGTTAGCGTCTGCAGCTCCATGATCAGCTCCTCCCCCCGGCGAGCGTCGGGTCCGCCTCCTTGCGCTCGAGCGCCAGCTGGAGCCCGCTCCCAAACGTGACAAAGTGCGGCAGCTTGAGATGCTCGACGAAGCCAGTGCTTTCGATGCCGTCGATGTGATACAGCACCATCTCCGGGTCTGCCGCGGGACCGCCGCCGGTGCCGGATTGCAGGCTCGAATCGAGCATGGCCATCGCGATCGCCTTCCGTTCGTGCTGGCCGAAAACAAGCCCGTAGCTCATGCCGTACTGCGCCGGCGACGAGGCGGCAGCCCCGCGTTCTCCCGAGGCCCGCGCGCTTGCTCGGCCGAACATTTCGACCTCTGTCGCTCGAAACCAGCCCACTGTGACTGGTTCGCCAAGAAGCGGGTGGACGACGCGCAGCGGCAAGTCTCCCACGCGCAGTTCACCGATGGTGCCGTGATCGCCGCCGCCGCCGAAGCCGCGCTGGGCGCTATAGGCAAGGCACACCATCGCCCCGCTCTCGCCGCGCGCGAGCGCTTGAAGCCACGCCGACCGCGGCACCGGAAAGCGCAGCGGCTCGCGCGTGAGATCAAACGGCTCCTCGGCCCGGGGCGTGAGCGGCGCCATCCAGCCGAGGGCGCGCATTGTCGCTGACACCTTCGGCAGCCGCTGACCGATTGGGCCGGGCGGGACCGCATCAGCGGCTCGGCGCGCAAGCCGCGGGTCGTCGCGCAGCAAGCGGAAGTCGAGCAGGCGTTGGGTGTAGTCGCGGGTTCGGCCGAGGAGCTGGCCCCCGGGGATATCCTTAAAGGCGGAGGAAATCCGCCGCACGACCAGCATCTCCTCGCCAGAGACGGGCTGCGCATTGGCAAGACGCGGCAAGGTGCTGCGGTAGGCGCGCAACAGAAATGCTGCTTCGATGACATCGCCTTCGGTCTGCTTCAGCGCGAGAGCGGCAAGGATCGGCGCGTACAGCCCGCCCTCACCGATCACGCGGTCGACCGCGGCGCCGAACTGGGAGAGCACCTGCCGAACTTCGATCGCCGCTTCGTCCGGAGCGACGTCGAGTCGCTCGATCAGGCGCTCGGCGGCGAGGATAGCGTCTTGTCCCCCCTTGACGGCGGTGTAGCCCATCAGTGCGCTCCTTCCAGCACGCGTTCGACGAAGGTCGAGCGCGGGATTGCCGCGAGCTGGCCAGCAGCATCGACGACCAGCAGGTCGATCCCGCACGGGTATGACGCGACGGCGGCCGCCCGCGCAGCGAGGAGGGCCCACGGCAGCCCCTGCACTCTGAGCGTGGCGCCGGGACAGCAGCCCGGGCCTCGGAGCGACAAGTGGAGCGGGCCGAGCCCAAGCGCATCGACGAGGAGAATGGCCGTCGCTCCCCGGTCCGGATAGGCCAAGGAGCCGCGGGGAAGCCGAGTGATCCACTCCGGAGCGCAGCTGCTGGCAGCGCTGAGGAAAAACTCCGCTTGGTCCACCGGCACGCGCACCACACCAACCCGCTGTTGGAGGTGACGGAGCAGTTCAGCGCTGCCCGCCTCCAGCTCAACCGCAACCCGCGTTTCGTGGTCGCAGAGGGTGCGAAGGATGGCCGTTGCCCAGCCTTCGATCGGCGCCTCCTCGTCGCGGACGGGCAGCGGCACGATCGTCCCTGGAGACGCAAGCGCGCCAAGCACCGCTCGGAAGGTCCGTTGGCTATCGTGGACCGGGTCGAATCGGGGTCTCGAGCCCGGGGTGACAAGCAACATCCGTTTACTCCCGCATCAGAAGTTCTCAAAGGCGACCCGGGTGGCTTGGAGCTCCTCCCAGGCGGGATGCACAGGCGGGCGGCTCTCGATGATCTCGCGGAGCCGGCGCTCGACGACGGCGGCAAGCGGCCCGCCGCGCGCGATCGCAGCATCAATCAGCGCGATCGCCACAGCATGGTCGGGCGCACTCCCGATAACCATGCCCCATCCTTCCGCCTCGCTCAGCGCGACCCGCGCCTCCGTGACCAGCACTTCCCCAAGGTTGAAAGTCTCCCCGAGGGCGCCATCGATTGCGCGCGCCATCACCATCCCCACCGTTGGCGGCATGACAAGGGAGACTGGCTCGGCGCAGTGCTCGAGCACAAGCCGACCAAGCGCAAGCGCCTCTGCTTCGCTGAGCGAGGCCGCCCATTCATAGCAGGTCTTACGATCCACGAGAGACCTCCTGCGCCGCTTCTCTTCGCAGTGGTTCGGGAGCCCGACCGCTGTAGGTGTACACGAGCCGTCCCGCAGAGAAGACCGCTTCGACGATTGGCACGCTTGTCTCGCGTCGAACGATCACGACATCGGCGCGTTTGCCGACCGCAAGGATGCCGCGGTCGGTCAAGCCGAGAGCGCTTGCGGGGTTCGCTGTCACCATCGCCACCGCCTCGGGAAGAGAGCACAGTCCATCATCGACGAGCCGAAGCAGTGCCGGCAACAGAGAAGCTGCGTGATAGTCGGCGCAAATGATGTCGGCCAGCCCTTCGGCAATCAGTTCGACCGCGGAGAGGTTGCCGCTGTGCGACCCGCCACGGACGATGTTCGGCGCGCCCACGACGATCGCCATCCCACGGCGCCGCGCTTGGCGGGCGGCCTCACGGGTGACAGGAAATTCGGCGATCGTCGCCCCAATCGCCGCTTGGGCATCGACTTTCTCGGGACTGTCATCGTCGTGGGTTCCCACGATGCAGGGAAGAGCGGCTCGCCGCGCGGCAACGGCGCGGTAGATCCCCTCCAGCCAGCCATCGGCGACTGCGCGCTGACGCTCTTCCATCCGCCGCCGCAGTTCGTCGGGGTCGATGTCGCCCACCAGCCGCCGCTCACGGTAGGCAGCAAGCCGCTCAAGGTGCTTCGCGAAGTCGCGATATTGGCCTTGCCCTGGCGTATGGTCGTTGAGCGAGAGGTAGCGAACGGGGAGCTTCGCCATCGACTCGAAGATCGGGTCGAGCGTATCCGGGCTCCAGACGTCGAAGCGATGCAGCACGTGGTGGTCGACCGGCCGGCGCTGCTGCTGCTGGATGAATGCAGCGCGCTCCCACGCGCTCCCGACGGAGCGGCCGAGGTCAGGACGGTTCGCGAACGAGAGCGCATGGAAGACGGTCGTCACCCCCGCTCCGAGGGCTTGCCGCTCGAAGTTGGTCAAAGCGAGCGGCAGCGGGAGGTTCGTGCCGGGCCGCGGGTTCACTTCAAACTCGAGGCCGTCGTTGTGAACGTCGATCAGGCCCGGCAAGACATAGGCGCCCTTGGCATCGAGAACGACGACCGGAGCGCCAGTCTCCGGCCGGTCGTCGCCGAGCCCGACAATGCGGCCGCCCGCAATATCAAGGCGACATCCCTCCTCGACTCGGTCGCGAAGGACTAGCCGCGCATTGACAATTGCGATCGGGGCGTCGGGGAGGCTGTCGTCTCGGCCGCCGACGACAACCTCCCGCGGAGTGCGTTCCGCCCTCACTCGAGCGACCGCAGGTCGAGCTTGAGCAGCCGAGCGACATCACGCAGCGGGTTGTACGCTTCGTCAAGCCGGGAGAGCTTCAGCTCCTCGGTCGGGTCGAGGAACCACTGCCGACGCTGGCGAATGTACTCCGGGTCGTTTTGCGTTTCGAGCAGCGCTTGGCGGAGTGCCTTCTTGAAGGACTCGGGCAGATCCCGGCGAACTGCAAGCGGCGTGTTCGGGATCGGCCGGCTGTAGAGGAGAGGCACAATCTTGCCGTCAGGGCAGGAGTCGAACAGGCGCTGGATCTCGGCGGGCGTCCGGTCGACATTGATGCGCTCATCAGGGAAGAAGCACAGTTCAATCTGGCCGTTCTGAGCAGCGGTCACGAGGGTCCGCTCGGTCGAGGCAGCGGCATCGACTTTGCGGTTCCAGAGCGCGGCGACGGCAGTGGGATGGCTCCCAGCGAAGATCGTCTTCATGTCCTTGTCGGGATCGATGCCGGCTTGGATGAGCGTCGTCTTCGGGACGAGATGACCGGAGGCCGAAGCAGGGTCAACGAAGGCGAACTGCTTGCCCTTCAGGTCGGACACTCGGGTGATGCCGGTGCCTTTGATCACGGAAATGACGCTGAAATACGTGGGGCGGATCGAAGGGTCAAAGACCGGCTCGCGGGCAGTCGTCGAAACGCCGACGACGAGGGCTTCGGCGTTCGCCTCCTGCACTGCAAGAATGTAGGCGAAGGGACCGACGAACATCGCGTCGACCTTGTTCGCCCGCATCGCTTCGATGACAGCGCTGTAGCTGGTGCCGGTGAAGAATTCGACGGGGATCCCGAGGCGAGCCTCAAGGAACGTTTTCAGCGGCCGCGCGTTTTCAATCACCTGCTCGGCATCGTCGCCGCCAAACAGGCCGAGGCGGAGCGTCCGCGGCCAATTGGCCCGGTCGTCGCCGGGTTGGACTTGGACGCTCGGACCGGCGGCGCCGGTGGTCGCTGGGCGCGGCCCGCCGGGCGCAATGCAGGCGCTCAGCGTCACAGCGAGCGCCATTCCCGCTGCGAGCGCCGGAAGAGGACGAAACCACGCGATCATATGAGCCTCCTTCGAATGAAATCGCTGAACCGGTCGATGATGGTCACGGTGATCAGGATCAAGATGAGCGCTCCGGTCAGGAGCTGGTACTGAAAGAGCGCCATGTACTTCGACAGCACGAAGCCGACGCCGCCGGCGCCGACGATGCCGAGGATGGTGGCGCTGCGGACATTCCCCTCGAAGACAAGCAGCGAGTAGGAGGTCGCCACCGGCAGCGCTTGGGGAATGACGCCGTAGACGAACACTTGGAGCGGGCGCGCTCCGGTCGCGCGGACTGCCTGCACCTGCTGCGGGTCGATCGCTTCGATCGACTCGGCGAACAGCTTGCCGAGAACGCCGATCTCGCCGATCGCGATGGCGAGAACGCCTGCGAACGGCCCCAGGCCGACCGAGGCGACGAAGATAAGCGCCACGATCAGGCCGGGAATCGCGCGGGCCGAGTTCAGGAAGAAGCGGGTGCTCTGATAGACCCACGGATGGGGAGAGGTGTTGCGCGCCGCAAGCAGCCCAAACGGCAGCGAGAGCATAATGCCGAGCGTCGTCCCCACGATTGCCATCTGGACGGTTTGCATGATCGAAGGAATGACTTCGGGCAGCGTGATGGCGATGCTCTCGCCGAAGTAGGGCAAAGACAGCCCGAACGGCACGTCGACAGTGAAGGTGTCCATCGCGAACCGCGGCGGCACCATTCGGCCGAGCAAGCCGAAGATGTTGGGAATTCCGCGCACCAGCTCGGCCGGGCTCATGTTCGTGCCTGTCAGCGACCACCAGTAGACGAGCACGACAAGCAGCACGACAAAGAACGCGCGCACGCTGAGGCGAGGCCACGGGGCGAGAAGCGAACTGCGCAGGGCCTCGTCGGAGGAGAAGCGGGGAGCGGCCGAGGGAAGGGTCGTCATGCTGCCACACCGACCGGCTGAGCCGCCGGCTGAGTCTCTACGCGGTAGATCAGGTCCATCGCTGCCTCATCGAGCTGGTCTGGGGTCCCTTCGAAGACGACGACCCCGCGGGCGATGCCGACGATCCGGTCGCAGAACGCTTTCGCCAATTCGACTTGATGGATGTTGATGACCGTCGGCACGCCCTCATCGCGAGCGACGTGGGTCAGGTCGCTCATGACTTGCCAGGACAGTTCTGGGTCGAGGCTCGCCACCGGCTCATCGGCAAGGAGGATGTGCGGCTCCTGGGCGAGTGCGCGCGCGATCCCGACGCGCTGCTTTTCGCCTCCCGACAGCTGGTCGGCGCGCTGGGTCGCGCGGTGGAGCATGTTGACCCGCTCGAGGCTGCGCACGGCGATCTCGCGGTCGCGCCGGCTGAAGTAGTGGAAGAGCGAGGGGAGCAGAGCCGAACTGCCCAGCCGGCCGCACAGGACGTTCTTCATCACGCTCAGCCGGAGGACGAGGTTGTATTCCTGCCAGATAAACCCGATCCGCTGCTGGAGCCGCCGGAGCGCCTCGCCACGGAGCGAGGTAATCTCCACGCCATTCAAGCGGATCGTGCCGCTCGTGGGACGCTGGATCCCGTTGATACACCGCAGCAGGGTGGACTTGCCCGCCCCCGAGCGGCCGACCACGGCGACGATCTCGCCCGGGCGCACGGTCAGGGAAACGGACTTGAGCGCTTCCACCCCATTGGGGTAGATCACCCCTACCTGATCGACTTCGAGCATCGCACCTCCTTCGGGCTGAGCCAGCTGGCGCCGCAAAGGACAGTAAGATGCTTGGGTGAACCGGGCGTAAGAACTGAGTTAAGAGTCCGTAAAGCTTTTCGGAGCCGCGATCCGCTTGACAGCCGCAGCAGACAACGCTACGACTTCCGTGATGGGCTCTTCTTCACCGTCTCCGCTCCGCTTGGCTCTCGCGCCAACGGTCGGCGAGTCGGCAGCGGTTCGCCTTGCGCGCGCCCAAGCGCTCCGCCGCTTTCTCGAGGCGGAAATGGACCGTCCCGTCGAGATTGTGATTGAGCAGAGCTATGACGCCTGCGTCACGGCCCTGCGAAACGGCCAGCTCGACGCGGCGATGCTGGGCGAGCTGGCCTACTGGCGCGCCCGCGAGCGCGCGCCAGTCGAGGCCTTGGTGACACCGGTCGGAGAAGATGGGTCGATCGCGTCGTACGAGAGCGTGATCGTCACTGTGCGCGGGTCAAAGATCACCTCGCTCGCCGGCATTCGAGGCACTGTGTTCGGATTAGTCGACACGGAATCGGCCTCCGGTTACCTGATCCCCCGCGCGATGCTCCGAGAAGCCGGCATCGACCCGGACCGCGAGGTCACTATCCGCCTGTTCGGCAGCCACCGGCGCGTGGTCGAGGCGCTTCTCGAAGGAGAGGTCGCGGCGGCGGGGGTGCATGCCGGAACCTTGGCGCCGCCGCAGCCGGAGCGCGCTGTTCAATACGCGCGGCTTCAAGAGCTCGCCCGGTCGCGCCCGATCCCGCGGGGCCCGCTCGTCGTTCGCGCTACCCTCCCGGCGGATACCCGCGCTGCGCTGGCTGGGGCCCTCCTGCGCATCCATGAAGCCGACCCCGAGGCGGCGAAGGTGCTGAACGTCGGCGCAGGCCAGCGGTTCATCCAATCGACCGGCGGTGCGCCGCCAACCCTGCGCCGGATCGCCGCCCTCGCCGGTGTCTCCTACGCCACCGTCTCCCGCGTCGTTAATGGCGCCGGCGAGGTCGCTCCCGCAACGGCCGCTCGCGTCCGCGCTATCATCGACGAACTCGGCTACCGCCCGAATGGGAATGCGCTCGTTCTCCGCGGGGAGCGCGCTCCCCTCGTCGGGTTCCTGACCCCCACCCCCCCCGACCCGCTCTCTTTGCGCCTCGCCGATGCTGTCCGGCAGCAACTCCACCGCGCCCGCATCCCACTCGTGCTCTGTCCCGTCGAGGGCGCAGTCGCGGATACCCCCTTTCCTGACCTTCTCCTCGACGGCCGTCTCGGTGCCCTCATCTGTCCGCCACCGTTCCACGAGGATCCCGGGCTGCAGGAGGCTATCCGCACCGACCGCCTCGTGGTTGCCGTCGGCGACCCTCCCTCAGCGTCGTCCGCTCTGGTCCGGTCGGTTGATGATGCTGTGGCGATGCTGGTCGACCGGCTCGGCACTGCCAAAACTTCCTTCCCTGCCGCTCGCGTTTCGGCCGCTCCTCGTCCTCCCCGAGGCCGCCGGAAGCGCTCGCGCTCCGGCGCCGCGTGAGCGCTTCACTGAGGCCTTCGGGGAAAACTGGAAACGCAGTGCCCCGCCCAAACGAGAACTCCCCTTCTGCCGCTCGACCTTCCCCGCAAGGCGGCAGTCTTCCACGATGCAGCCAAGCAGTCTTCCACGATGGACTAGTCCGGACGCTGCGTCATCCTCGCAATCCCCAGTATGCGCCGTTCTACGACGACTAGGACGACAGAGATCGATCGAATCACTCTGAAATCGAAAGCGGAGAGATGTTCTTGGGGGCGTGGAAAATGGGGATATACTGGAAAGATGAGAGAGTCCGGATTTTTCGATGAGGCGACGATCGTCGTCAAAGCGGGCAGCGGCGGCGCGGGCGCTGTCAGCTTTCGGCGTGAGAAGTTTGTCCCCTTTGGTGGGCCGGACGGCGGCGACGGCGGCCGCGGCGGCTCGGTCTATCTTCGGGCTGACCCGCGACTGAACACCCTTCTTCCCTTCCGGTATGAGCGCATCTTCTCGGCTGGAGCGGGCGGCGCGGGCAGCGGCAGGAAGAAGCACGGCAAAAAAGGTGAAGACAAGATCATCGCCGTTCCTCCCGGCACCGTTGTCCGCGAGGTGAAGGAGGATGGCTCGCTCGGGTCGGTTCTCGCCGATCTTGTCGTCCCTGGCCAGCAGGTGCTGGTCGCGCGGGGCGGCCGCGGTGGCCTCGGCAATACCCACTTTGCGACCAGCACCAACCAAGCGCCTCGCTTCGCCCAGAAGGGCGAGCCCGGCGAGACGAAAACGCTGCATCTTGAGCTCCGACTGATCGCCGATGTGGGGCTGCTCGGCTTTCCGAATGTCGGGAAGTCGACCCTGTTGGCGGCGGTGAGCGCTGCCAAACCGAAGATCGGCGACTATCCCTTCACCACGCTGACCCCAAACCTCGGTGTCGTCGAGGTCGATGACCGCACCTTCGTGATGGCGGATATCCCGGGCTTGATTGAGGGCGCGAGCCAAGGAAAGGGCCTCGGCCACGACTTCTTGCGCCATGTCCAGCGGACCCGGCTGCTCCTTCACCTGATCGACGGGACGAGCGAGCACCCGCGTGAGGACTTCGACCGGCTGAACGCCGAACTCGCTGCGTTCGACCCTGACCTTGCCGCCAAACGCCAGATCATCGTCCTCACGAAGCAGGATCTTCCCGAGGCCCAAGAGCGCCTTCCCGCGGCGCGCGCCGCGTTCTCGGGGCTGCCCGTCTTTCCGATCTCGGCGGCGACTGGCGCTGGCCTGTCGGAGCTGCTTCGCGCGACGGCGGCCGCGCTTGCCGAGGAGGAGGCGAAAGCGCCGCCGGTCCCCGCTGCGGAAGAGCTGCCGGTTATCCGGCCCAAGCCGGCTGTCGGCGGCTTCGAGGTGCTCCGCCACGGCCGGCGCACCTATCAGGTTGCTGGTCAGCAGGTCGAGCGGATGGTCGCCATGACCGACCTTGCCAACGAAGAGGCATTTCGCCACCTGATGCGCAATTTCAATCGTCTTGGTGTCCCGGCGGCGCTGCAGCACGCCGGCATCACTCCCGGCGCGAAGGTGACGATCGGCGGCGCTGTCTTCCAGTGGACAGAACTTGGCCTGCAGTGGCTGCCGCCCCCGCCGCCGAAGAAGCAGCGCTCCTCCCAGCCGGCCGCTGGCCGGCGCGCCCGCATGCGCGCCTAGCCAGCCGCTTGCAGGGCCGCTCTCACGGTCTCGCTGCTCCGCGGCGACTGGGGTGGGGAGCGTTACTGCCGCGTGATGCCGAGCCGGCGGGCGAGCCGGCGCTCGATGAGAAGACCCTGAGGAAGCGGGAGGTCGCGGGCGGCGTGCAGCGCCCGCTTCGCTGCTTGGACCGCCGCCGGCGGGTTGGCGGCGATGCGGCGCGCCAGCGTCTCTGCCTCTTCCTCCAGCCGCGCGGGCGGGACGACGCGGTTCACCAGCCCGATCGCCAGCGCCTTCGTCGCGTCGAAGCGCTCGCCGGTCAGGATCGCCTCGCGCGCCCAGCCGGGACGGACAACGCGTGGCAGCGTCTGGCTGCCGCCGGCGCCGGGGATCAGGCCGAGCGTCACCTCGGGGACAGCGAATACCGTTCCCTCGGCGGCGAGGCGGAGGTCGCAGAGCGCTGCGAGTTCGACCCCTGCGCCGATCGCGTAGCCGTGAATGGCGGCGATGAGCGGCTTCGGGCAGGCGGCGAGCAGCTGCCAGACCGGGCGCAGGTGTCGGATGCGCTTCGCCTCGATAGGGGAGGGAGCAGTGCCGAACTCGCTGACGTCTGCCCCGGCCGAAAAGGCTCGCCCCGCCCCGCGGACAATCGCTACCCGCACCTCGTCGTCGAGCGCGATTGCCGGCAGGATTTGGACAAGGTCGTCGCGAATCTGGACGTTGATGGCGTTGAGCACCGCCGGCCGGTTCAGTGTCACCACCGCCACGCCGTCGTGCTTTTCGTAGATCACGGCGTCGAAGCCCATCGCTCCCCCACCGGAAGTATGGATCAGCCAAGTGCCGGCGCGGCGGCACCATGCCGAGGCGTCGCCGGCGCGGCTGTGGGTTCCTAAGGCGAGGAACATTCGTGGATCGCGCTGCTGGCGATGACGTAGCCTCTCGCCGGGAGGATGCGAATGAAGCAGAGTGCGTTGACGGGCGGCGTGCGGATCCTTGTCAGTACGGCGGCGCTGCTCCTCGTCGCCTGCAGCGGAACGCCTGCTGCGCCGCCGCCGACCCCGGCAGCCGCTCCGGCCTCGCCGGCTCCCGCAACCGTGTCTCCCCCATTGCCCGCCCCGCCCGCCATCCCGCCGGCGCCGCCCACAGCAGCGGGTCCGGTCTGGGCGACCCGCGCTCCGCTCCTCGTCCCAAACTCCGAGACCGCCGTCGCGGAGCTGAACGGCAAGATCTACGTCATTGGCGGCTATCCCTCGAGCCGGGTTGTCGCGAACACCGTCCAGGTCTACGACACGGCGCGGGATGCGTGGGAGTTCAGCACGCCGCTGCCGATGGCGCTCCACCACACGATGGCCGCCGCTGTCAACGGCAAGCTGTACGTCATCGGCGGCGAGACCGCCGGCTCTGGGGCGACCTTTGGGCCAATTCCACCCACCGGCGCGGGGTTCGTCGATCGCGTCTTCGAGTTTGACCCGGCGACGGGGGTGTGGTCGAGCCGAGCCTCGATGCCCACCGCCCGCAGCGCCGGCGCGACGGCCGTCGTCGACGGCAAGATCTACGTTGCCGGCGGCCGTCCGCCGCGGGGAGCGGACTTTGCCGTCTACGACCCCGTCGCCGATCGGTGGACGACCTTGCCCAACCTGCCCACCCAGCGAAACCACCTTGCCGCCGCCGCAATCGACGGCAAGATCTACGTTGCCGGCGGCCGCTTCGGCGCCGGCGTCGGCAGCGAGATGACGGCTGTCCTCGAAGTGTTCGACCCGCGGACGAATACGTGGGAGCGGAAAGCGCCGATGCCCAAGCCGCGCGCCGGCATCAACGGCATCGCCGCGCTCGGCTGCTTCTACGTCTTCGGCGGGGAAGGCAACGATGCCGTTCCCAGCGGCGTCTTCGCCGAGATGGAGGCCTATGACCCGAAGACCGACCGCTGGACAACTCTGACGCCGCTGCCGACGCCGGTCCATGGGGTCACCGGCGCTGCCTTCGTCAACGGCTGGATCCACCTGCCCGGCGGCGGCACCGAGCGCGGCGGCAGCAGCGGCTCAACTATCCACCAAGTCTACCGGCCCGAGGTCGCCTGCTGAGCCGCGTTCGCTGCCGTCTCAGTCGAGCGGGACGCCGAAGAACTCGGCATAGGCACGAATGGTGTCGCGCGGGTTGTCCTCGTGCACCGGATGGCCGGCCCGCTCGATGACAATATGGCGGGCGTTCGGCATCACCCGCGCCATCCGGTCGGCGATCTCGGCGGTCAGCACATCGCTCTCGCTCCCGCGGACGATCAGCGTCGGACAGGTGATGCGCGTGATGTGCTCCCAGAGGTCGAGCGCGGTAGTGAGGGGCGCGTTCTGCGACTCATTATGACGATACTTGTTCTCGTATGTGCCGTCAGGCAGCAGGCGGGTGGCATGGCGCGCTTTCTCGCGCAGCCACTCCTCATCCGCAAACTGGAGCGACTGACGCGACCACGCGATGTACTCGTCGAGCGAGCGGAAACGCTGAGGCGAGCTCCGAATGCGCTCCATCACCCGCGCTGTTGCTTCCGGGGGCGTCTCCGGGCCGATGTCCTCGATGACCAGCCGCTCGACCCGCTCCGGATGGTGGCCGGCGTAGACCATCGCCGTTCGGCCGCCCATCGACAGCCCGATCAGGCCGAACGTCTCGAACCCGAGCGCGTCGACCGTCGCCGCCACGTCGTCGGCGAGCATATCGCGGTTGTAGGGAACGGGCGAGGTGTCGCTGTCGCCGTGGTTGCGGGCATCGAGAGCGACTGCCCGGTACTTCCGGGCGAGCATCGCCGCCACCCGGTCCCAGGAGTGGGCATTGGAGGTAGTGCCGTGGAGCAGGACTACCGGCGGCGCGGTGGGGTCGCCCCAATCGAGGTAGTGGAAGCGCATTCCATTGACGGTGATGAATCCATCGCGATAGTCGGCCATCTCGCCTTCTCCCGCTGCCCAGGTGGTGGGGCAGCCAGCGGTCATTCTACTCGCACGGTACACTTCAGCGATGGCCCTGATGCGCGCGCTTGCGGCTGCAGCGATTGGGCTCGCCGGCGTCGAGGCGATCACGGCAGTGGTCGAATGGGTGTGGCCGGCCTCCCTCGGCGGGCGAGTCTACTGGCGCGGCCGGCGCGACCGCCGCGCTGTCGCCCTCACCTTCGACGATGGCCCAACACCCTATACCGAGCGTGTGCTCGACCTGCTCCGCGCGGCGGGCGCGCCGGCGACCTTCTTTGCCATCGGTCAGCGCGTCGAACGGCTTCCCGCGACAGCCCGGCGGGTCGTCGCGGAAGGACATGAGATCGGCAACCATACCTACTCGCTCGCTATCCAGCCGCTCCCGTGGCGCTTCTCGCTTCCGACCATCGCCGGCGAGGTGGCGCGGGCGCAGGAGGCGATCGCTGCCGTAACGGGCGTCCGTCCGCGCTACTTCCGGACGCCTGCCGGCCAGATCGGCCGCAACCTGTGGCGCGAGGTGCGCCGGCACAATCTCGCTGTCGTCCACGGGGCGCTGCCGGTCGCCCCGCCACGCTGGAGCGCCCGCCTTCAGCTGCGTCTCCTGGAGCGCCAAATTGCGCCCGGCGCAATCCTGATCCTGCACGACGGCCTCGACAGCGACCCGATGTCCGCTGCTCCCGAAGCGACGGTCGCGCTCTTGCCGGCGCTGCTCGCTGCCATCCGCGAGCGTGGCTTTGACATCGTTCCGCTCGGCGTGCTGCTCGGCCACGACGGCATGGCGGTTGGTCCCCGTCCTCCTTGACACAGCCGCTCCGGCCATACCCGGCGTCATTGCGCTGCGGCTGCTGCGGCAACCCCGGCGTGGGCTGGGGCCTGCCTCTGGACGGGATTGCCGCGCTCGCTGCGCTCGCTCGCAATGACGGGTGAGGGCGGCGGTGGCGCGCTGGCGCGGCGGCGGCCCGCCCGGGACCGGCGTCGTTGCGAGGCGGCCGCTGCGGTAACCCCGGCCGAAGCACGCGCGGGGAAGGTCGGTCAGAGGGGCGACGAGTGGGATTGCTGCGCTCACTCGCAATGACGGGTGAGGGCGGCAGGGGCGCGATGGCGCGGCGGCGGTTAGGCGACCGAGGGCGTCGCGTGCGGCCGGCGGCTGGTCGTGATGTCGTCGTGCGGGATCATCTGGAGGCGCGGGTCTTCCTTGCGCAGCGCCCCCGCCTCGCGGTCGACCCAGCAGTCGACGAGCGCCGGGCCCGGCGCAGCGACGAGCCGCTCGAGCGCCGGGCGCACCGCCCGCGGCGCGGCGACATGAAACGCCTCGATGCCGAACCCCTGGGCGATCCGGTCATAGCGCGTCTCGCCAAGGTCGGTGTTGACTGTCCGTCCCAACGTTCGGCGCTGGCCGTGGCGCTCTGTCCCCCACGCATTGTCGTTGATCACCACGATCCGGATCGGCAGCTTGGCGAGCGCGATGCTGTTCAGTTCGGCGAGGTAGAAGCCGAACGCGCCGTCCCCCGTGAGCAGAAAGACTGGCCGCGGCGATGTTCCCGTCGTCTCGGCGAGTTCGCGGGCAGCGGCGGCCGCGCCGATTGCGAGCGGCGTGCCGATCCCCATCGAGCCGGAGGGGTAATGGTCTAGGTAGCTGGGGGCTTGGTAGATGCGAAGGTAGGCGAGCATGAAGTTGAGTGCATCGGCGCCGTCACCAACGACGATCGCGTTGCGGGGAATGAGCGGGGTCAGGTCGCGGGCGATGCGGTAGGGGTGGAGGGGACCGTCGTCGCCGAGACCGACCTCCGCGATCCGGGCGAGGCGGTTCGCCAGCGCGGCAGTGACATAGCCGGGCGCAGCGTCGGAGAGCGGGCGGGCGCCGCCGAGCTTGCGGGCGAGCGCGTCGGCGAGGGCAAGCGCGGCCCGTCCCGCGTCGGCAACGATCGGCACCTCGATCGGCCGCGCCCGCCGCAGCTCCTCGCCGGCGATGTCTACTTGAATGAAGCGTGCTTCGGGGTGAAAGCGGGGCGGCAGCCCATAACCGAGGCGGTCCGACAGGCGTGCTCCGAGCACCAGCACGACATCAGCCTCCTTGGCGGCCACCTGCGCCAGCGGCCACGGAAAACCGAGTTCCATGTCTTCCGGAACTGCACCCCGACCGAGCGCGTGGCCGAGCACCGGGATGCAGAACTCCCGCGCCAGTCGGCTGAGGCCCTCGCCGGCCCGCACGGCGCCGCTGCCGGCGACAATCAGGGGTCGGCGCGCGGCTGCGAGCAGGGCAGCGGCCGCCTCGATCGCCGCCGGCGACGGGTCCGGCGGCGGTGGGGGAACGATCGGCTCATCCTCGCGGCGTTGTTCCTGCACCTCGGCAGCGAGCAGGTCCTGCGGGATGGCGAGCACCGCCGGCCCAGGACGGCCGCTCCGCGCTACGTGGGCCGCATGATGGACATACTCGGCGAGCCGTTCTTGGTCGTAGACGATGCGCGCCCATTTGGTGAACGGACGGACGAAGGCGAGCTCATCGTCCAGCCCGCTGCCGGGATCGTCGTGGGAGATCGGCGGCCGCGCGAGGATCACGACGACGGGCGAGCAGGCCTGCCGCGCTTCCATGATGCCGGTCAGCGCGTTCGGCAACCCTTGTTTGCTGATCAGGACCGCGAAGCCGACCCGCCCGGTAATGCGGGCGTAGCCATCTGCCGCGACGACAGCCGCTGTCTCGTGGCGAGCGCTGACGATCCGCACGCCGTCGCGGTCGAGTGCGTCGAGGATGCGGGCATGCCCTGCTCCCGCGAGCGAAAAGACCGTCCGCGCGCCCTCGCGCTGGATCGCGCGGCTGACCGCTGCGCCGCCATTTGCCATCCTGCACCTCCCAGCGGCAATACCGCCGCGCTGCTTGGTCGGCTCCGGCTCGGTCCTGAGTGCGCGGCATGCTCAGGCGGGCGTCGGGCGGACGAAGGCGCGCTCGCCGGCGCGTACCGCTTGGGCTAAGGTGTTCTCCGGCGGGGCGAGCGGGCAGACCCAGCGGTCATCGTAGCAGCACGAGGGGTTGTAGGCGTAGTTGAAATCGAGCACTAAGGCGTCGCCTTCGCTGCCAAGGTCGGCGCCCTTGATCGTGTCGAGCAGGTAGCGGCCGCCGCCGTAGGTTTCGCTGCCGTTCGTCGCGTCACGGAACGGCAGAAACACGCCGCCGCCGTAGCCGGCAATCCAGTACAGGTCGAGCGTCGCCGGCAGTCCAGCGAGCACGAACCGGACACGGCCGAACCGCTCCAGCCGGACGACGCCATCTGCTCCCGCTGGGACTTCGCGCCAGGCCAGCGGCGCCGGCTCAACGGGCGCGACGACGCGGTAGGCCGGGTCGTAGGGATACCAGCGCAGCCCGGGGAAGCCGACCCGCGCTGCGCCGAGCGGCGATTGCGGGTGCTCGGCGAAGAGGCGGTCGCGGGCGGCGCGGAAGCGAGCGGCGGCGGTGGGGTCGGGTCCGGCGGCGCGGACCTCAGCATAAAGTGCTGCGACTTGGCGGCGCCAGTCGAGAAGAGCGAGGCGATCCTCCATTGTCACCTCCGGCTATACTGGCCGCACTCCCCACGCGACGAGGAGCCGATGCCCGAGGAGACTGCGGTCGCTCAGCTGATCCGCCGTCGGCTGCAGGCGCTTGGCCTCTCAGTGCGGCAAACCTCCCTGCAGGCCAACCTCAGCCATAATACTCTGCGCGTTATCCTCGCCGGCGCGCGGCCAACAGCGGAGACATGCGATGCGCTCGAGCATGTGCTGGGCTTGCCGAAAGCAACGCTCCGCCTCCTTGCGGGGTGGCCGCTCCCCGAAGAGTGCTTCCACTTTTCTGAGGAGTGGGCGCGCCAGCTCCTCGAGCTTGCGACCCCAGAACTGCGCCAAAAGGTGATCGGGTTCTTGCTGGCGCAGACGCCGCGCTCTTCGCCGCCCGGGGAGAGCGCGTGAAGATCGAGCTTGCTCTTCGGGTCCTCCCGCCCTCTCGCGTCGCGCCGTTGGCGCGCCTCGCCGAGGAGGCCGGCTTCGACGCGGTCAGCGTCAACGAGACCGCGCGCGACTCTGTGGTGGCGGTCACGGCCGCGGCAGCAGCGACCCGCCGGATCGAGGTCGCCACCTCGGTGACCCTCGCCTTTCCACGCAGCCCCACAGTGACGGCGATGGCGGCGTGGGATTTGCAGGAGCTGAGCGGCGGGCGCTTCACGCTCGGGCTTGGCTCCCAAGTGCGCGGTCACCTTATCCGCCGCTTCGGCGTCGAGTGGCGGCCGCCAGTGCCGCGGATGCGCGACTACGTCGGCGCGCTGCGGGCGCTCTGGCACGCCTTTGCCACCGGCGCCCCGCTCAATTACCAGAGCGAGCACTATCGCCTGACCTTGCTCACTCGCGAGTTCAACCCTGGCCCGCAGCCGTTTCCGCCGCCTCGAGTGCACCTTGCCGCCGTCAACCCGGCGATGTGCCGGCTTGCCGGCGAGATTGCCGACGGGCTGCGGACCCACCCGCTGATGACACCCCGCTACCTCGAGACAGTCGTTCTGCCGGCCGTCCGCGCGGGACGGGAGCGCGGCGGCCGCGCCGGCCAGCCGTTCGACCTCGTCGCCGCCTCGTTTCAAGCGCTCGGCGACAGCGACGAGGCGGTCGCGCGCGCCCGCGAGGAAGCGCGGCGAATGATTGCCTTCTATGCCTCGACGCCGGCCTATCGGCCGGTGCTCTCGACACACGGGCTGGACGACCTCGGCGAGAAGCTGGCGCGGATGGCCGCCGCGGGCCAATGGGATCACCTCGCTGCCGAGGTCGCTGACGATGTGCTCGACACCTTCACCCTAAGCGGGCGCTTGGACGACCTGCCGCGGCTGGTGGCCGAACGCTATCAGGGGCTCGTCACGCGCTTCGCGCTCTTCTCGCCGCCGCGCGAGCTGCTCGCTGACCGCGACCGGCTCGCGGCGCTCGTCCGGGCTCTCCGCGATTGCGCCATTCCCGCTGCGTTCTGACCTCGACGCGCCTGCGCGCCGGGCCCGCCTCCCGCGGCGCCCGTTCCGTGACCGTCCGCGTCACCGCTACAATGGAGGCGGCAGCAACGCGAAGGGACGACAATGGATCAGCCAAGCCCGAAAAACGTCGAAAAGATGTGGAACTACGCCCGCGCCTACGCCGCGAAGTCGGGAACAGTCTTTCATCCTGACCCGACGGTCACCGAGGCGGTCATTCTCGGTTTGGCCGCGAACATCGATCAGGTGGGGCGGCCGCTCTGTCCCTGCAACTTCTACCCCGACAAAGCAGCAGAAGCGAAGCGCCGCGAATGGATCTGCGCCTGCGACGAGATGCAGAAGTGGAAATACTGCCACTGCCTGCTCTTCGTCCGCGAGGATGGGCTGCCGATCACCGAGTATCTGCCGGAAGGACACGAAGGCCGGGCGATTTATGGGCTGGTGACTGACCCGACGCCGGACAAAGGGCGCGCGCTCGGCCGTGTCCTCGAACGCCGCGGGGAGGAGGGCCGCGCCTCAGGGTGAGGGCTGCCCGGCCGTCTTGGACGCCGCGTCGCCTTCCAGCCGCGTCAGACGGAGCCGGCTGATCCGCATGCCCTCGACCGCCACCACCTCGAAGCGATAGCCGTCAACGTCGATGCGGTCGCCAACGCGCGGGGCGCGTCCGAGCGCGCCGAAGACATAGCCGCCGATGGTGTCATATTCCGAGTCGTCGAGCGTCAGGCCGAAGCGCTCATTGACATCCTGAATGTCGGTGTGGCCGTCGATCAGCGCGCCGTTCTCGGTCGCGATGATCTCCTCTTCCGTTTCGTCGACGTCGGACTCGTCGCGGATCTCGCCAAAAATCTCCTCGATGATATCTTCCATCGTGACGAGCCCAGCGGTGCCCCCGAACTCGTCGAGCAAGATCGCGAGGTGGAGCTTCTGCTCGCGCATCCGCTTGAGCAGCTCATCGATCGAGATCGTCTCCGGCACCAGCAGCACCGGCCGCATGACCTGCTGAATATCGAAGGAAGGAGCGGAGCCGTTGCTCACCTCCGGAAGAGCGCGGAGGAGATCCTTCAGCAGCACCATGCCGATGATGTTGTCGATCGTGCCGTGGTAGACCGGGACGCGGCTGACATTCTGCTCGCGGGCGACGGCGAGCAGCTGCGGCAGGGTTGCCGTGTCGGGAACGGCGATGATCTCGGTGCGCGGGGTCATAATGCGGTGGGCTGGGCGTTCGCTGAAGTCGAAGACGCGGCCGAGCAGCTGCGCTTCTTCTTCATCGAGCACCCCGGCCCGCTTGCTCGACTCGATGAGAATTTCGAGCTCTTCGACACTATGCACGAGCTCATGCCCGCTCGCCGGGCGAAGTCCGAGGCGTCGGACGACCCAGTTGCCGGCGCCGTTCAGTACCGCGATCGCGGGCCGGAAGACGAGATAGAAGAGCTCGAGGGGGCGCGCGATCGTCAGGGCGACCTGCTCGCTCCGCTGCAGGGCGAGGGTCTTCGGCGCAAGTTCGCCAAGGATGATGTGGAGCGCGGTGATCGTCGCGAAGGCGACCGCGACGGCAAGCGCGTGAGCGCTGACCACGGGAAGAATGCCGGGCAGAAAAGCAAAGAGCGGCTCGAGCAGATGGGCGACTGCAGCCTCGCCGATCCAGCCAAGGGCGATGCTTGCCATCGTGATGCCAAGTTGGGTCGCGGCGATAGCGCCATCAAGGCGGTGGAGTGTCCGCTGCACCACCTTGGCTGACCCCACTCCTTCCGCGACCAGCTGTTCGATCCGAGAGCGACGCACCGAGACAAGGGCGAACTCTGAGGCGACAAAGAAGCCATTGGCGAAGACGAGCGCGGCGACGGCAAGCAGTTGTAAAACGGTTTCCAACTGTCTACTCGTTCTCGATCACTGACGGCTCTTCATCTTATCATTCTTGGCCTTCGTAAAGCCCGGAAAAGGCGGCCCCTTCGCGGAGAAGCAGGGGCTTATCGGCGCGGGGAGAGGTCCACAACGGTGAGATACGTCAGCATGCCGTCGTCTCGATGGTCGCCGATCGGGCACCAGAGCGTGTATTCGCCTGGCCGAAACTCGATCTCGGTCTGCTGAACGCCGCCCGCGCGCAGGCGCCGTGACTCGAAGTCGACCCCGGGCCCGGCGACAGAGACCGAATGGACATGCCTGCCGAGATTGACGATTTCGACGCGATACCGCCCGGGCGGCAGTTCTGCCGGCTCGACATGGATGCTCCACTCGTACAGCTCGATGCGGACGACGTCGGGTGGGAGGGGAGGGGAAGGAGTGGCGCGGACGACCGGTGCTTCAGCAGAGACGACGGTCGGCGGCGCGGCGGGCGGCGCAGGCGCGCACGCGCTCAGCAGAAGGAGAAGGGCAGGAAGGACGCCGCGCCGCATCGTCATTTGTCTGAGAACACGGCGAACCAGCACGGCGAGTTTCAGCGTACTGTGAGTTCGCCGATAGCGATCGCGTCGCGCCCGTCCGCAGCACGCAGCCGTCCGCTCGTTTCTCGGTAGAGACCGACGAGGATCCGGTAGTGGCCGGCGGGCAGCTGCAGTTCGTGCGGGTCGACAACCAGCTCTCCCGGCGTCCAGCCGGTTGTCGGCCGCCGCCAGTTGGCCGGAACACTGTCACTCTGCGCGATCAGCTCGCCGCGATCGGTGACCGCGTGGACGAACACTTTGTAGTTGTCCCGAACCTGCTGGGTCGCGGTCCAGACGAGCCGGATCGACGCCTCGCAGAGCGGGGAGCAGCTCTCCGGCGCGTCGATCGCTGCGCCTCGGAGGCGGATAGGGCCAAGGTCGATATCAAGCCGCCGCGCCGCTGCCAGCACGGCGTGGGGGGTCTCATACAGAACGACCCGGACCTGATGCCAGCTTCCCGTGGCGACAGGCAGCGCGTGTGTCTCCAGCCACTCTTCAACAAATCCCTCGCTATCCCAGTTTGGAGCGCGCACCGGGATCAGCCAGACCCGCTGAGCAGCGGCCGTGAGCTCCCCAAGCTGACGCGCCACAAGGGGGCGGTCGACTGGCGCGTGAGCAGGGATCAAGCGGACGGGGATGGGGCCGCGGTAGTAGTACTCGAAGGTGGGGTCTGGATAGTTGAGGACGATAACATCGCCTGGGCGAGCGTCACGGGCGATGGCGCGGGCCGGCGAGCGCCAGTCGGCGGCTTTGGCGTAGGCAGGGTCCAGCCAATAGTTCCCGAGCGCAAGCGCAGAAGCGACGAGCAGCACGGCGAGCGCCGCTCCGCCGGCAATCGGCAGCAGCCACTGCCCAAGAGCGACAATCCCCGCTGCGAGCAGCACGGGATACAGCCCGCTTGACGGCAGCAGGTAGGTTTCGGCGAAGACCGGACCGCGCAGGCTTGCTGCCCACTGCGCTCCGAACCCGGCCGCGACCACCGCCGCGGCAAGCCAGCCCCGCGCGCCCGATTGCCGGCCGAGCCAGGCCGCGCCGACAATCGCAACCGCAGCGCCGAAGATGGCCGCAACAGCTGCCCATTCCGGCGACCCGCTCCGTCCTGTCAGGTAGGCGATGGCGGCCCGCAGGAGCGCCGCGGGCAGCGCAGGCTGATCGCCGTTGCCGACATAGTGCAGCAGGAGAGCGCGGTTCCAGAAGAGCCAGCTGAGCGCAAGGGCAGCAAGGACCGACTGCGCCATCAGCCAGCGTTGCAGCGCCAGCCGCTCGCGGCGGTGGCGGAGCAGCCAAAAGCCGTTCTGCACCGCCGCGATCGGGAGAAAGGCGTAATGGGTGAGGAGGGCGAGCGCCGAGAATAGGGCGTACTGCGCGAGCCGGAGGAGGTCGGTTGGCCGGTCATCCAGCCGCAGGAGCGCGAGCAGCGAAAGCAGGCCGAGCGCGAGGGCCTGAGTGTACATGCGGGCGTCTTGCGCATTCCAGATATAGAACGGATTGACCGCAAGCAGCAGCGCCGCGACAAGCGCGACAGCGGGGCCGCCAAGGCGCGCGCCGATCTGGGCTCCGGCCGGCACGGCGAGCACACCAAAGAAGAGAGGAACGAAGCGAAAGACTGTTTCGACATCGCCGACCGCCTCGCGCCACCCTTTCGCGATCAGGTAGAAGAGCGGGGGATGCGGCTCATTGCGGGCGATACTGGCGAGCAGCGACAGCCAGTCCTGCTGAACGAACCAAATGACGAATGTCTCGTCGCCGCGATAAGGGTGGGCCTCAAGCCGGAAGACACGGATCGCGAAGGCGAGCCAGACGGCCACGACGAGCACCCAGCTGCGCGCCATGCGGGAATTCTAGTCTTCGTCTGCGCGGTTGCCCTCTCTATAATCGCCGCGGCATGGAGGAGAAGATGAGCGGCACCGTCGGGATCGCCTGCATGGCAGCGGATGCGCCGAGCGCCTTGGCGAACATCGAGCGGGCGGAGCAGCTGGGCATCCGCGCTGCCTGGCTGACCGCCGGCGGACTGACGAGCGACTCACTGACCCTCTTCGCGGCGGCCGCTGTCCGAACACGCCATATCCTGCTCGGCACCTCCATCGCCCAAACGTGGACGCGCCATCCCCTCCTGATGGCGGTCCAAGCGGCAACGGTGGCGGCGCTCGCGCCCGGCCGCTTCCGGCTAGGCATCGGCCCGAGCCACGGTCCTCAGATGGAGCCAACGTGGGGCATTCCCTACGAGAAGCCGCTCGCCCACCTGCGGGACTACCTCGCCGTGCTTAGGCCCGCCCTTCAGCGCGGGGAGGTTCACGTCGAAAACCGGCGCTATCGTGTCCATGCCGTGCTGCCGAAGGCGCCGGGCGTGCCAGTGCTGATCTCGGCGCTGCGCGAGAAGTCGTTCCGGCTCGCCGGCGAGCTGACCGATGGCGCGATCACGTGGGTGACCCCGATCACCTTCGTCCAGCAGCGCGCCGTGCCGGCCATCGCCGAAGGCGCCCGAGCAGCGGGGCGACCCACGCCGCCGATCATCTTTCATGCGCCCGTCTGCCTCACCGATCGCCCGCAGGAGGCGCGCGCGGCAGCGCGCCAGCAGCTCGCGCTGTACCCGCGGCTGCCGAACTATGCCGCGATGTTCCGCGCGGCCGGCTACGAGCCCGAAAACGACAGCTGGACCGACGCGATGATCGACGCGGTGGTGATCTCCGGCGACGAAACGACGGTCGCCAACCGGCTGCGTGCGCTCTTCGCTCAGGGTGTCAGCGAGGTGATTGTCCATCCCATCGGAGCGCCGTCCGACCCTGCGGGCTCGACCGAGCGGGCTTGGCAGCTGGTCGCCAGCCTGCAGTAACAAGGCGCCGACCGTTTGCGCGCCAAGCATGCGGAGATTCGTCTGCTACGATCCCGGGCGACGGGAGTATGCCGTGCTTCGCTGGCTCCTCTTCTGCATACCAGTTGCCTTCTTGACGGCGGGCTGCGCCGCTGCCCCGAACCTCCCTCTGCCCGGCCTGCCGCGGCCTGCCGCAACGCCGTCTCCCACCCCAACCGTCCGGACGATAGGGGCGCCGCCGCTCGCCGCCTCGCCGACGCTGACGCTCACGGTACGACCGGGCGGAACGGTTACGCCGACTGCTCCTGTGCCCCTCACCCCCACCGCAGGGATCACTCGGACGCAGACGGCCCTTGCCGCGACGCGCACCGTGACGCCGACAGCCACTGTGACCCGGACGGTCACCGCCACCCCGACGGTCACCCGCACGGCGCCGCCGGGCGGGACTGCCGTCCCGGCTCAGGGACCGGGCGTGCCGGGAGGGCTCGGCGACGTGAACGCCATTATCAGCGCCACCGTCTCCTATGTCTTGAGCAACACCACCTTGACCGGCTTTGAAGTCGAGTATCAGACGACGGTGCGCGAGTACGCCCGCACTCGTGTCCAACGGCGCGGCGACCCAACGAGCACCACCTACGCCATTCTCCGCTGGAACAACGGGGTCTGGGCAGTGATCGCGTATGGGACGTCCTTCCCGAACGCGCGCGAGCTCGGCATCCCCGACCAGCTTCTCCCGAGTGGTCCGCCGGTCGGCACGCCGCCGACGCCGACGGTGACTGCTCCCCGCCCCCCGCCGACGCCGACGCCCCTCGGAGCGCGCTAGGCGGCATTCGGGGCGGCGAGCGCTATTGCGTCGGCAGGCAACGGCCGATACTCGCTGTAGAGGGGGCCGCCGAGACGACGAGCGCGGTCCGACAGCGCAGAACGAGAGCGGCAACGATGACAATCTCGAAAGGTCTGACCTCGTATCGCCATCCAAGCGGCCTCCACGATATTGCCCCGGCGGTCGAGCCGATCGACAGCGCGTTTGACCGGCTGATTGCCTGCGCTGTTCGGGTTCTCGGCGTTGAGGTTGCGGCGCTCTGCCACGGCGAGCGAAGGCGCGTTATAGCGCAGACGGACGCTCCTGTGCTAGTCGACGCAGTTCGTCAGGTTGAGGAATGGATTGGGGGCAGCGCCGCGCCGGTCTTTCTTGACGACCTCTCGACCGCCCGCGACGCCCCGATGTTCGAGCCTCTCACTGCTGCCGGCCTGCGCGCTGTGGCGGGCGTCCCTCTTTCCCCGGGCGCCGGCACAGTCGTCGGCGTCCTTTGCGTCTGCTCGACCCTGCCGCGCGGGTGGACGGACGACGATCGCGCCGTTCTGCAGGGGCTGGCTGCGGCGGCGCTCAGCGAGATCATGCTGCGCGAGGCGATGGCGCGCGTTGCAGAGCAGCGCGACCTGATGCATCGGATGCTGGACCGGGTGACGGACGGCTTCGTTGCCATCGATCGACAATGGCGTTTTGCCTATCTCAACGCAAGCGCGGAACAGGTGATCGAGCGGCCGCGGGATGAGGTGATCGGCCGCGTTGTCTGGGAGGTCTTTCCCGGGGCGATGACGACGCTGTTCGGGCCGGCGGTGCGGCGCGCGGCCGAACGCGGCGAGACAGTCATTGTTGAGGACCAGCTCCCCTGGAGCGGGCGCTGGCTTGAGGCGCGCATCTTTCCCAGCGCTGATGGACTGTCGATCTACCTCCACGACACGACCGATCGGCGGCTGGCCGCTCAGGAGCGCGAAGCGCGGGCAGTGGCTGAGGCGCAGCGCGACGGCGTCATCCTCGCGAGCCGCGAAGCGGCGCATCTGCTGAACAACGACATTGCTCTCCCGATGGGGCTGGTCGAACTCGCGCTGCTTGACTCTAGCCTCTCTGCGCGCACTCGTGCGCTGCTCGTTGACATCGGCCGGTCTCTGGAGCGGCTGCACGCGACAATCCGCCGCTTCCAGTCGATCGCGCGGGTGGAGACGAAAGAGACGCCCGTGGGGCGGGCGCTCGACTTGGCGCGCTCCACGGAAGAGACTGCCGGTTAACGCGGAGCAAGCGCCTCAATCACCTCGAAGTAGGCCGCGACAGCCGCCGCTCCCGGCACACGCCATTCGGGGATGTGGAGGATCGCCTCGTCCAGCACGCCGTCATAAGCGGCGAGGCGCCGGCGTATTTCGGTCGCGTCGCCGCAGAGCGCGAACAAGTCGACGAGGTCATCTGGGATCGCCCGGGCCACCGCTGCGCTGTCGCCGTCGGCGAGGGCGCGCTCGATCGCGGCTTTGACATCCTGCCGGCCGTAGTGCTCGAGCACGTGGCGGTTGTGGCTAATGACGAGGTAGGCCTGAACGCCGGCTCGGCCGCGGGCGATTGCCGCCGCTTTACTGGGACCGAGCGAGACGAGGAACGCGCCGATCCGCCGCGCTGTCCCCACCGGTCGGCAGGCATGACGCTCCCCCGCCTCGACTGCTGGCAGAGCAACGTCGCGTAAGAACGGCCCGGTGTGAAGATCGTTGAACATCACGCCGTCACCGAGGGCGCCGGCGAGGCGGAGCATCTGCGGACCATTCGCGGCGAGATCAATCGGCAAGGATGGAGTGGCGGGCGGGCGCAGCCGAGCATAGCCGCGAAAGCGGTAGAACGGCCCCTCGTAGGAGGCGGGCGCGCCGGGCGTCGTCGCCCAGGCGGCGCGCACCGCGCTGACATAGTCGCGGAACCGGCCGACAATCCGTCCGTAGTCGATGTCGTGCCAGCCGCTCGTGCGCTCGCGCGAGCCGGTGCCGAGCCCAAGGCGATAGCGTCCCGGGGCGAGCTCGTCGACCGTCGCGGCTGCGGTCGCCGTCTGGACGGGCGTCCGACCGAGGATCGCCACGCCGTTGCGCAGGTGAAGCCGCTCCGTGGCGGCGGCAACGGCAGCGAGCGCCGCGAACGAGTCGAGCGCGGAGTCGCCGATCGAAATGCCCCACCAGCCGGCGCGTTCGAGGGCGCGAGCGACGGCAATCGCGTCGCGGGGGGAGGCGCCGCTCGCGTGGACACCGAGTGACAGCCGGTCGAAAATCGTCATCGCGTCGTTCCTCCGGCGACCGTCCGGTAGACGGCCAAGGTTTCGAGGGCGGTCTTCTCCCACCGGAAGCGGCGCGCTCGGCGCAGCCCCTTCTCACGCAGCGCGGTGACAAGGGGGTCATCGGCAAGCACGCGCCGGAGGGCGGCAGCAAGCGCGGCGCGGTCGGTGGGAGGCACGAGCAGCCCTGCATCGCCAACAACTTCCGGTAAGGAGGAGGTGTTGGAGGCGACGACCGGCGTGCCGCAGGCCATCGCCTCGAGGGGCGGCAAGCCGAAGCCCTCGTAGAGCGAGGGAAAAACGAAGGCGCGGGCTGCCGAGAGGAGGGTTGGGGTGTCGGCGTCCTCCACCCATCCCAAGAAATGGACGCGGCGTTCGAGGCCGAGCCGACGGACGTGAGCGAACACCGGCTCGAACAGCCAGCCGCGGCGTCCCGCGATAACGAGGTCGGCCGTCTCGCCGGCGGCGACGAGCGACTGGTAGGCGTCGAGCAGCGCGATGAGATTCTTGCGCGGCTCGATCGTCCCGAGATAGAGCAGAAAACGCTCCGGCAGGCCAAGCCGCTGCCGGAGCGCGGCACGCTGCGCCGGGTCGTCCACCGGCTGGAAGCGCGAGGCGACGCCCTCGTAGATGACGTGGATGCGCTCCGCTGGCACGCCGTAGAGCGCGACGACATCCCGCTTGGTCTGCTCTGAGACGGCGATCAAGGCATCGGCGGCGCGCAGGAAGCGGGGCATCATCAGCGTCAGATACCAGCGATTAAGCGGCAGATGATGCTCCGGGTAGAAGCGAAAGATCAGGTCGTGGACAGTGAAGACTGTCCGGATGCGGCGCGTCGGCGGGAGCAGATGGTCCGTACCGTGGAAGATCGTCGTCGGCCCGATCGCGGCGTCGAGGGGCAGATGAGCAAAGGATGCAAGCAGAACACTCATCCGCCATGGCTTGGCATCGAGGGGGATGCGCCGGACAGGAAGACGGTCAAGCGGCGGGTCGGGCCGGAGGTCGCGTCCGGCGGAATGGAGAAACGCCTGATAGTCGTCGCCGCGGTCAAGCGCGACGAGAGCGGCGGTCAGTTCGTGGGCGTAGCGGCCGAGCCCGCCGTGGCGGCGCACTGCGGCGGAGAGATCGATCGTAATCCGCATGTGCGGGATGGTAGCGGAGCCGCGTGAGGCTGCGAACGCCCCCGCTGCCGCAAGCAGCAAAGGAAGAGAGCAGTGGGCGGTGAGGGGCTCGAACCCCCGGCCTTCTGGGTGTAAACCAGACGCTCTGACCTGCTGAGCTAACCGCCCGCACCTCAATGATAGGGCACGCTCAGGCGCCGGCTCATCGACCGCGAGGCGTCTCTCACCTCTTCCGCCGCGGAGAAGGACCGAGCGAGCGGCGGCGCTTGCGCTGCGGGAAGAGGAGGTACCGAGCCGGCGCCGCCGTTCGGCAGCTGGCTGCGGCTAGGGGGACCATCGTGGGGACAGCGGCCCTCGCGTCTGAGCGGGTTCTCGATGGCCGGTCTCAGCGCGCGGAAGCGGCACTTGCCGAAGAAAGGAGGCTTCTCTCCGGACCGCTGGCGCGCTCTGCGAAAGCAGCCGCGCCGCGGGGCCGCACGAGCGCATGGCGGCATGCTACAGTCTTCCTCGACAGATGACGCGCTCGGACCGTCCCTCCGTGCTGCAGGTTTGGCTGCTGGCGATCCGCTGGCGGACACTCTCGGCAGCGGTTGCGCCGGTCCTTGTAGGGACGGGCCTCGCGATTGGCGACGCGGTCTTCGACCCGCTTGCAACTGCGGCAGCGCTGATCGCAGCACTCTGCATCCAGATTGGCACCAATCTTGCCAACGACCTCTACGACTATCGGCGCGGCGCTGATCGTGAGCGTGTCGGTCCGACGCGCGTGGTGACGGCGGGCCTGCTGTCGCCGCGGGCAGCACAGCGCGGGGTCCTCGCCTTTTTCGGGCTGGCGCTGCTGGCAGGGACGGTGCTCGTCTTCCGCGGGGGGTGGCCTATTGTGATCATTGGTCTTGCTTCCCTCGCCGCCGGCTATGCCTACACTGCCGGCCCGTTCCCGCTCGCCTACAACGGCCTCGGCGATCTCGCCGCCTTTCTCTTCTTCGGGGTCATCGGCGTCACCGGGATGTACTACGTCCACGCGCTGGTCTGGTCGCCCTGGGCGCTGCTCGCCAGCTTGCCGGTCGCCGCGCTGGTAACCGGGATCCTGATCGTCAACAACATCCGCGACCTCGACGGCGACCGCCGGGTCGGCAAACGGACGCTGGCCGTCATCCTCGGCCGCGCCGGCGCGCGCCTCGAGTTCTGCTTCCTGCTGGCGCTCGCCTACCTTGTTCCGATCGTCTTTGCCTTCGCCGGCCGAAGCTGGGCAGCGCTCCCGCTCTTAAGCGCGCCTCTCGCCGTTCCGCTCGCTCGTACGGTGCTGCAGCGCGACGACGCGGCAGCGCTCAATCCTGCGCTCTTTCGAGCAGCGCAGCTGCTGGCGCTGCACAGCGCCCTCTTCGCTCTCGGCTTGGCCCTCTAGCGAGCTGGCGGACGAGTTGACGCTCCGATTGCTGCTCGCTATTCTCCTATGACCGAGGAGGGGGCCCCATTCGGTTCGTCCTAGCCGTCGTGCTGATGCTCAGCGGAGCGGGCTGCACGCCAGCAGTCCGCCAGCCGCTCGCTACGCTTCAAGCGACGGCTGCCACGCTCGCCCGCGATCGCGCCAACACGATGGCAGATCATCTCGATGCGGCGCACCGCTACGCCAACAGTGTCGACAATCCCGATCTGCGCGATGCTGTCAATGCGCTCGCTGCGGCCTGGCAGCGTCCGGATACTCCCGGCGGCGTCCAAGTGGTGATCGAGCCGGTCCGCAACACCGAGGTCGCGCTCAATCTGAACGCTCCGGGCCGCACCGTCAAGCTGATCCCGATTGTCGAGAACGGACGCGTTCGCTACCTCCTCCGTGTCGATACGCCGCGCTACCACGCCGAACTGCAAGGTCCGGGAGAGCTGGCGCTCCACCTCTATGCTGCCTCGCTTATGCGCGACTGGTACGAAGCGAACCGCGCGAAGGGGCTCGACGGTCCCGCGCTCGTCGATGCGCTGATTGCCGAGCCGGATGGACTGATGGCCGCCTACTACCCCGCATGGGAAACCGTCATCGACAAAGGGTATCGCCCCCTGCGCGCGGCGGCTCGGCTGCCGGCCATTCCCCGGCTCGACACCCTCGCCGAAGCGCGTGCGGCCTGTGCGCGCGCTGCCGACCGCGCTGCCTGCTGGCAGGCAGCAGTGCGCGGCTATCTTGGGATAATCGTCCGCCAATAAGCCCTGCTGGCCGGGGGAGCGTTTGGGCGCGGGAGCAGACGAGCCGTGCCTTGCCGAGGGCTCGACTGGCTGCTAGACTGCGCCCTACCATTTCCACGCCTCAATGGAACCGAGTGTGACGACTTCCTCCCCGGCAACGCCACGGCCGGTGGTGCCTGTCCGGCGTGGCATCTCCGTCGGCGACGGTTTCCGCTTCGGCTGCGGCTTCATCCTTGCCCAACTGGTCTTCGTTCTGCTCAGTATCATGGCGGTGCTGCTGGCGCTGATTGTTCTTCAGGTGCTCGGGCTGCTGCCGAACCTGAATGCCCTCGTCCCGCCAGCGTAGCGGTTCAGCTCACCAGCAGGAACCATGCGTTGAGCTGGCGGATCAGCCCGCCGACCTCACGCGCGATACGCAGCGGGGTCGGCGCTCCGGCCGGAACAACGTGGGCGAACAGCTGGTATTCCCGGAAGCAGGCGCGCTCGCCGAGCGCTGCGGCTAAGCGGCGGGACTCGCTTACGGGCACGTACGGGTCGTTGACATCGTGCAGGATGAAGACCGGCGCTCGGATCGCGGCGACACGCTCGCGCGGCGAGAGCTGCCGCAGCGCGGCGAGCGCCTCCGGCGGCAGCTCGCTCAGCAGCTGGTCGACGGTTGCCGGGGCGCGCTCCTCGAGGAGCCGCTGAACAAGCCGTCCGGCCGGGGACAGCCGACTGCTCTCCACCGGAACGGGCGGGAACGCGAGATAGGCTGCCTCCAACGCGTCACGGTCCGCCGGGGTCGGGACGGTGTCGATCAGCTGGCGGCGATAGGCGATGACGGCGAGGTCGCTTGGCTGCCAGGAGGGGCGTCCTGGCTCCAGCATCGTCGCCGACCCGATTTGGCGCAGGAGGTCGAAGGCGTCGTAGTAGCCGCCGACGGTGTGGACAAAGGCGACCTCTTCCGCAATCCGCTCGTCCCCTGCCGCGACGAGGGCAAGCCCGCCGCCGACGGAGAGCCCGAGAAACCCGACCCGCCGCGGGTCGACCTCCGGCTGGCGGGCCAGCGCCTCAAACGCCTGCACAAGAACCTCGATCTCCTCTGGGACAATGCGGCCGGCGCGGAGGCGGGGCGAGTCGGGGAAGAGCGCAACGACCCCGCTGCGCGCGAGGCCGTCGCCCAATCGCCGGACGTTCGGGTCATCGAGCGGCGCGGGATAGACACCGAGCACCACGATCACCGCCGGCGCTTGTCGGGCGAATGCCGGCAGGTAGAGATCGCCGCTCGCGCGCTCCTCATTCATGCTCCACGTGAAGACGCGGGAAGCGGGAGGCAAGGTCAGGGCGACCGAAGGGCGGATCGGCTGAAAGACGAGAAGGTCGGGCACGAGCAGCGCTGTGCGCGCCGCGGCAAGGAGTGCGCGCGGCCCGACGGCGATCCCGCAAAAGACGAGGAGGCTTCCGAGCGCCGCCGCGAGCAGCGCCCGGCGAAGGCAGGACGGCGGCAACGGCTTCATCGGGTGCTCGCGGCGCTCGATGCTCCTTCCTCGCCGTCTGCGCCGGCGCGCCTGCTCGAGGGGAGCCCTGCTGCGAGCGTCTTGCCGGTCACGGGGCGCTCACTATCAGCGGGCGCTGTTTGCTCGCCGCGCAGACCGCGCCCACGTCTGCTGGATCGCATAGGCGAGCGAGAGCGCGGCGCCAAAGGCGAGGCCAGCGATCCACGCGGCCGCGCCATACTGCTCGGCGGCGGCGCCAAAGAGATTGAGCATGATCCACTGCGGTAGCCGGCCGATCAGCACGCCGATGAGAATGGAGCGGACTGGCGCGGCGGTGAAGCCGGCGGCGTAATAGAGGGCGTCGCCGAGAGGAGGAAGAAAGACGGCGATCCAGACGAGCGGCGAGCGGGCGGCGCCGACGCGGTCGATAGCGGCGAGCGCGGCGCCATTTGCGAACCGGCCGACAATCGGCCGTCCGAGCTTGCGCGCGAGCAGGAGTGCGGTCGAGGCGCCGAGCAGGCCGCCGATGATCGTCAGCGCGAGCCCGCCCCAAAACCCGTAGACATAGGCCGCGACATAGCCGACGACCGAGTTCGGGATCGGGGCGATCACGATCTGGAGAACAGAGAGAACGAGGACGACCGCGGGACCCGCCGCGCCGAGCCCCAGCACCCAAGCGCGCAGCGCTTCGAGGTCCTCATCGATCCAGGGGAGAGTGCTGCGCAAAAGATAGGTGACTACCGCGCCGGCGGTCAGCATGATCACGAGGGCTGCCGGCAGCAGCAGCTCAGGACGGACAAATCGGCGGAGATCCAGCACGCGACGCTCCTTGCCTCCTCGCGCCGGGCGACCGGACGATCCGGGGGCTACCACCCGCGCAGACGAAACCTCTCCTCTCGCTCCCTATGGTAAGGTACGCCTCGCGGCAGCTGGAAGAGTGGGGGGAAAATCGCCGGAACCGGTCTCGTCGTTGCCGGCGTTGGGGAGGCGGTCAGCGGGTCGTTGGGTGGGCCCCGTTTCCGGCTGTGATCGTCGCGCTTTCCTTGGCGTGGTTCTCGCTGCCGCGCGCTGAAGCGCGAGTTCTGCTCGATTATCCGCTCCCCGCCGGCCACTTCTGCACCCCAAGCGGATGGCGCCGCTGGCGCGACCGGCCGCGGCTTCGCGGTGAGCGACGCCGACGGCATCCCTTTCCTCCTACCTGCGGACTGGCGGCCCGAACAAACTGGCGGGGGCGGCGCCGCGCCGAATTCGTAGGCCCCGATGTCGCATCCTGGCCGACGGACCGAAGGACGCCCCGCTGGCGGTGGCCGGGCAGGTGCCGAGGGCGGCGTCGATGGCCGGGCTGCCGGTCGTTCCTTCGGTGGCCGCGCCTCGTCCGCTCAGCCCCCGGGCTCTCTGAAGAAGAAGAGAGGCACGAGGATGCGCGTGATCGTCCGGCCGGACGTCGGCGTCGGCGTGGGCGATGGCGTGGCGGTCGGCGACGGCGTGGGCGTTGGGGTCGGCGGCAGGATGCTGAAGGGCAGGCCGTTGGAGATGCTGTCCGCCGCCTGCCCGTAGCGCGCGGTGACGGTCGCCGTGCCGGCGGTGGTGAGGTCACTGGCGGGGATGGCGACGCTGAGCGTGGTGCTGTTGAGGACGGTGGTGGCGCGCGCGCTGCCGTTCCAGAGCGCCACTGTGCCCGCGAGGAAGTGCGTTCCCGTGACGATGAGGGTGAAGGCGGGACCGTTTTGGGGCGCGCTGCTCGGCTGGAGGGCGGTGAGGGTGGGCGCTGCGCCGTGCTCATAGGCGCCGACATCGCACGGCGCGCTTCGCGGCGCGCCCCGCTGGTCGGTGGGCGGGCAGGTGGAGGCTTGGCCGATG